>CAMPAF010000016.1 GCA_946631535.1 uncultured Verrucomicrobiota bacterium | reverse complement strand
CGCGGCGGCGGCCTGCGTGATGAACTTGTGCGAGGTGCCGTGGAACCCGTACTTGCGGATGCCGTACTTGCGCGCAAGCTTGCGCGGGATCGCGTAGGTGTACGCGCAGCCGGGCATCGTCTGGTGGAAGGCCGTGTCGAACACCGCCACGTTGGGCACGCCGGGACAAGCCTTCTCGCAGGCCATGATGCCGTCGAGGTTCGGCGGGTTGTGCAGGGGCGCGAGCGGCGAGCACTTGGCGATGGCCTTCTTCGTGGCGGCGGTGATCTTCACCGGCGCCGCGAAGAGCGAGGCGCCGTGGACCACGCGGTGGCCGATGGCGTCCACCTCCTTGAGGGACTTGACGACGCCGATGGCGGCGTCGCACAAGACATCCATGACGGCCTTGATCGCGGCCACATGGTTGGCGATCGGCATTTCCTTCACAATCTTCTCGGCGCCTGCCTTCGAATACACGAGGCGGGAGCCGGCGATGCCGATGCGCTCCACAAGGCCTTTGCAGAGCATCTTCTCGCCCTGCATGTCGAACAGCATGTACTTGAGCGACGACGAACCGGCGTTTACTACTAGGACTTTCTTCATAGCTGGTAGATG
This sequence comes from uncultured Verrucomicrobiota bacterium, assembly GCA_946631535.1. The sequence continues at coordinate 19,166 of CAMPAF010000016.1, read as the reverse complement.
ATAGTTGGTATAATGTAGATGGTAGTTGGCGGATAGGAATGTCGGTCGCCGAATGTCGAATGGCGAAAGGGCCAATCGACATCCGGCAACTTCCATCGGACCTATTGCACGAGCTTCACCTTGAAGAAGGCTGCGTCACCCAGGCCGGCCGCATCGATTGCGGTGCGGAGCTCATCGGCGGACACTACCTCCTTCGCCTCCACGTTGGCCCTGATCGTGATGGACTTGACCACGGTCTCCTTCGCTTTGGAGAAGTCCGGCGAATCGGAGGCCATGAGCACGACCTTGACATCCGCGGAATCCGTCGTCACGAAGACCGACAAGTCGCCTGCATCCGCAGCCTGCACGTCGGAGGTGATGGACAGCGAGAGTCCGCCGGTCAGCGAGAAGGAGTCAATCCTGACGGCCACGTTCTCCGTGCCCGCCGAGCTGCCGGCGAAGAAGTCGATCGCCGCCGCCATCGCCACCGGATCGGAACCGGATATTATCGAGTTCATCAGCGTTATGGGAGCATAGGTCTGGCCGGACGACGAGGCGTTCAGCTTCGTGTAGGATTCAACCGTAGGCCCCAGAGTTCTGTTGACCTTGGTGAAGAACGTCGAGCCATTCGGCGCACTGCGTGCGGCGAGAGACCCCTCCGTGTTGTACTCGTAGACATCCGGAAGGTGATCGGCGTCCGAATCCATGTCCTCCATGTATATCTCTACCGTTGGCGGCACCTCGTCCACGGCAACCGTGTACGGACGAGGCAAGAACGGGAATACCGTGTCGGAGAAATAGGCCGCAAGGCCGCGCGACGTCGACGCAATCACCGCATCGCTGGCACCCACGTAGTTGCAGTAACCCCACGACTCCCAAGGCGACCATTTTGCGTCCCCGTCAGAGTCGATGAACGCGCGGATGTAGTACGTGCCAGGCGTGATGCCCAGGATGACAGCGTTGACATCAATGTCGCCCGGCGCCGAAAGCTTCGACACGTCGGTGACCATCGCCTCCCCTGCGGGCATTCCTGTGAAGTCAGGCGACGTGAACGCCTGGACACGGATGAGCCCATTGAGATTGTCAGTCGCCACCGTGCCCGGCCCGAAGTAGCGCACTTTTACCCTGATCATGCCGTAGTCGCTGATCTTCCCGAGCTGTCCAGACGCCTCGAGGCGGAATTCCTGCCGTCCCGACGCAGCCGACGGGGTGGTGAACTTGGCATCGAGCATCGAAACCGTCCAGAAGTAGTTGTTCGTAGTGGAGAATATCTCTCCGCTAGGTGTCATCATGTCAGGATAGATCGGCGCAGTCCATGAGTAGCTTCCGTCCGAGTTCCGCGGAGGAACAGGCCTGTCACCAGAATCGTAGATGATTCTGCCCCCCGTCGTGCTGGCCACGCGCAGGCGGAATGCCGGATAGCTCTTGCCAATGGCGCTGTTGCACTTCCACGTGAACGTCGGCTGCGAGTAGATCGCCCCTTCCGGCGACACGAACGTGCAGGCCTGCTGCGCGATATCGAACCGGTTGACGAAGCCTACCGCCAGATTGTTGTTCGTCTCGGAAGAAGCGATCGCTCCATCTCCAATCACAACACGATAGGTGGCCGAAGTAACGACTCCTTCTCCCAGCCGCGCCCCTTGCTGCGTGAGAGTGCCCCATTCAAGGTCAAGCATCCCCTGCGAGAGCAGATCTTTTTCCGTGAGAATCGGATTCGCAGTCAGGTCAATGCGCTGATCGAACACCACGTCGTTGGGATAGACGGTTCCCGATGTCGAGGTCGGATGCCCGTTGACCGCAGTCAGCGCGATCCGCACCCGAACAGACGTTTCCGTCTGCTTCGGCATATTCGTCCCTGCCAACATCGCCACGTTTGGCGCCGCTCCGTTGCCGAGCACGCCACGGTCCGTGAGAATGTTCTGTTCATCGAAGCCCCCGGCAGCTACCGCATCGCGCAGGTTGATACGCATAATCGAGGGAGAAGTATCCGTCAGCTCTATGGCAACGGAATTCCCCGCCCAGCCGATATCCACGTCGGACACCGCACCATAAGGCTCGCCAGGCGTCCATTCCCCGTTGGCGTCGATGTCAATAAACGCCTCAATCGTGTTCAACCCCTCTTTCAAGCGGCCTTCGCTCTCTCTGGGGAGGCTGAAGTAGAGCGTCTGCGGCCAGTCCAGACCGATACGATAGTTCCAACTCGCCCTGAGGAAGGAATCCGAAAGATCATAGCCATCCTCAGCAGCTTTCCCGAGATCAAGCTCGTACTCGCCGGTGAAGAAGTCAATCGTACCAACCTCGATTCCGCTATTCTTTGTCACGATGATGCCAGTGCGTCCATCTGGACCACTTTCCGACTGTGCAAAGATTTCCGGAGAACCGGAGACCGTATCCTCGAATACTACGCCCTTGACACCACTTTCTGTAGCTTCTCCATGATCCAAACGGTGCATGTTATAGACATCATACGAAGTCACAGTGGTTGGTTGACCACAGAACGTGCAATGCCATTTGTAACTGACCTCAGACTTGAACTTACGCCACTCGAACTTTACGCCGGAATCCGGGAGGATGTGACCAGGATGGAGGTGTCCATGGAGGTGACGCGGCCCGTTATGGGTAATTCCAAGAATTTTCGTCTCATCCCTTCCTGTCTCGCTGCCTTGGTCATCGTCACCCTCGGCGACGAATCGTACATCCCAGCCGGGCGAGCTGTTTCTCTTGGCGCGGACGACAATTCTCTTGCCAGACACGGGCTGGAGGCCGTTGTATTTTGTCATGACCGCCAGCGTCGGCATCGGATAACACTTGAAGTTGTAATCGTCGCCACTGGCGACCCAAGTGTCCAAGATATCTGTATAGGTATATCCGCGCCAATAGGCCGAACGGCATTCGGCGTAATTGCTCCATCCGTCGTCGTCCGTATCGTTCCATGCATCGAACATGAAGCGGGAGACGAAGTCCGGATCGAACTGATCTTCCCACGAATCTTCCATGAAGTCGTGATCCGCAAACATGTCGCCAAGATACGACCTCCCGACCCTGATGAAGTAGTCAGGTATCTTCTGGCCACGTTCATGCGCGAACGTCTGCGCCAAGATCGGACTCACGCGCGGGAACCCATACTTCGAGAAGCACTCTGAGATCAGGAACTCCGCATAGTTGGAGAGATTGTCGCAGTCGGCATCGTCAAGGCCGTTCTGGCTACGGATGCCGTAAAGGTCCTCCCACCAGTCGGGCAGGCCGTCGTTGTCGATATCGGCAATATCAACTAAGCTGTCGTCAACGGAGCCAGTAGACGTGCCGGTCGGGACCATGCCCCGCTGGAGATCGCGGATATACGCCTCGCGCGCAGTCACCTTGCGACCGTCCCATGTCACGATGTCATCCCAGCCGAAGCCGGCAGTTGCGCCGTAGTCCGCGATGGCGACCTTCTCCCACCAATCGGGAATGCCGTTCGCATTGAGGTCGCGTCCGGTCATCTCCCAAGCGGTCATGGGGCCGTTGTTGTCCCACATGTTCGTGCCGCGTAGCGCGAACGCACCGCCGAGCGGAACCAGGTCGGAGGAACCGATTATCGTGGTACGAAGCTCGTACTCGTACTTTCTCTTGGCCAGGTTCGCGTCAAGCCCGAACTTGTTAAGCCTGTCGAGCGCGAACTTGTGGAAACGGCGATCCGTAGTGTAGATGTAGTATGGATACGGATTGGCCGTGTTCGGGAACTCGATCTTCTCCGCCCCAAGCTCGCCGGCAGGCGTTGTGCCGCCGAAGTTCTCGCTCCAGAACTGCGAATCCACGACCGAACCGTCCATGAGCGGCAGATGGCTTACCGTGTTCTGGATCCACGGCACGAGGCGGTAGTTGTTGTATATCGTGCTGTGGACGGGCGTCGCGTACCACCAGCCGCAGTAGATGTCGCCAGGCACGTTGTTGCCCTCGACCTTTCCGAGGTTGCGCACGTTCTTCGTGAAGCCGCTAGGCTCCCATTCCACGTACTTGCTCTCGGTTGCGCCCGGCAACGTCTGGAAGTTGTAGTGCGCGATCAGTTCTGCCGGCAGGTTGTCCTTGCCGTCGTTGTCGTTTCGCGTGGCCCCCCTGATCCACGACATGAAGACAGTATCGCGAATTGAGGATACATCGTCGAACGAATAGCGCTTCCTCATGTCCTGAACTATATCGGTCTGCTTGCGTGTACCGTCCCACACGCGCACCTCGTCGATGTATCCCGCGTAGAACTTCTCGTAGGACGTCCAGGTCGACTTGTCGGAGAGCGCGACGGCGTTGTAGTCGAGAGCATGCGCACCCAAGACCATCGCGCTGGGCACAGCGGTGTAGCCGTTGAGGAGAACAGGGAAGTTTGCCATGTTCGGGATCGCGTCCTCGATGAAGTTGACTAGCCCGTTCGCGGGAATCTGCGTCGTCTGCACGGAACCGACCGCCACTCCGTCCATGAAGAGTGCCAACGTGGAACCGTTGTAGGAGAGCGCCACGTGCCTCCACTCGTTGGAGACAAGCCCTGCGCCAAGCACGTAGGACGTGCCTGGGCCTTCGCCAGAGGTGACGGCGTCGCTCGTATCGAAGAGGCCGTACAGGCGGCCGTCCTCGCGGATGCCGATGCGGAAGTTGGCACGGAGCTTCGCGACGTTGTTGGACATCGTCGACGCGCCGTACACAGCCACGCGCTCGAGGATTACCTGGTCGCGGGTGACGTCCTCGGGACAGATCCACGCCTCGACCGTGAACTGGCGCAGCAGATCGTAGGCCGCGTAGTTGAGACGGCGGTAGTCGGCCGAATAGGAGACGGCGGCCGAGTTATCGCCCGGGAACCAGAGTGCCTGGCGGCGGTCGGGATCCGTGAACTTGAGCGGATCGGAGATCGAAGTCGCGGTCATGCGCTGCTCGTCGGCGTCCGACACTCCATCGCGGTCGGTATCGTAGCCCTCGTTCTCCTCGAAGGAGAAGAGGAAGCTGGTGGACCCGCCGTCGCCTGTCTGGCCGCTTGCCGTCCACGGCCAAGGATAGAAGAGGAAGATTTCCTCGTCGAGCGGGTAGTACTGCGACGTGTAGCTAGCCTTGTTGAGGGCTGTGGAGTCGGTGAGCCACAGAGGTGTCGGGTCGGTGTGCGTGGGCTGCGGGCTCGTCATGTTGACGACGAGCGCCTCCTCGCTGTTGCGGATGCCGTCGCCGTCGGCGTCGGCCTCAGGCGTGCCGATCATCCACGGGTACTTGACCGCGTCGATATCCCTGTAGGCAACCTCGCCCGAGAGCCAATCCTGCGGCATCATCGGCCATCCGGTCCAGGCGTTGCTCCAGAAGCAGATCTGGCCGCCATAGGCTCTGGCAATCACGTCGCCTGCCAGATCCGGCATGCCTTCAGGAGTCGTGTTGGCGATCGAGCCGAGGAGCGGGTTGAGGCCATGGAACAACTCGTAGTAGTCGCCCATGTTGTCGAAGTCCGAGTCCCACATCCTCGGGTCGGAGGAGGCGTAGCCGATAGGACTCAGACGTCCGCTGCCCGCAAGACCGTGCGGCGGCAGCATGATCCTGTAGCCCGTGCTGTCGCCATAGTTCGACATCGAGCGAGGCAGGCAGGCGATCGGGTCCCATTCGTGCGGCGGACGCGCGAAGTAGCCGAGCTCGCGGAACTGCCATGCGCCGCCGCCTACGAAGCCGGCATCCTTCGCCATCGCGTAGAACGTCTCGCCGTCCATGTAGTTCATCGGGATGAACCCGAGGAACGTGCGCGAGGACGCGGAGCCGTCAGGCATCCAGCTGCCCATGAGAGGCGTCTCACTGTCGTCGTAGCGGAGGTGGCGGAGCGCCTGGACGAGGTACTCCTGGAAGTTCTGGAGACCGTCGCCGTCGAAGTCGAAGTTGCGGATGGTACCGGTGCGCGGATCCCTGAAGGACGGGTTCGTGTAGGCGTCGCCGGTGAAGGTTGCGATGTCCTCGCGCTTGCCGAACGTGGCGTCCATGCCGGCCGTGATGTACATGCCCGTGGCGCTCGCCGTCGCGTTCGTGTCGCTACTGTCAGCCCCGAATCCGTCGTTGCGGGCACAGATCTTCGTAACCGACTCGCTGAACGTCGCGTCCTGCAGCACGCCTGCCTGGGCACGTACGCCTGCGTGGCACATCTCCCACGGGTCGGGAAGAAGGTCGAAGTCCGTGTCGACGGAGCACGGGTTCATGCCGCCGCCGCGGATGCAGAGGGAACCGTCATCCTCGGGCCCGCCGTAGACGAACGTGAACGTGTACAATCCGCCGCCGTCCGTGGACAGCTTCATCGCGTTGTTGAGGACGCAGGCGTTCTTCCAGGTGCCGCCTTCCGTGTCGTCGCGGATGTTGTCGCCATCGGTATCGCCGTTCCATGGGTCGGTCGGGAAGAATTTGTTGAACCAGCCGCCGTTGTTGCCGGGGTGGTTGTTGTAGATCGTAGCCACCTCGGTCTCGGCAGCGGAGTCAGTCTCCGCCACGAGCGACACGGCATTCGAGTAGGCGTTGCAGGAATCCGTGCCGGCGTACTCGCGGGCGAGCGCCAGCGTGTCGCCGTCGACCTCCAGGATACCGTCCTTCTTGTAGTTCGGGTTGAAGCCCACGTAGAGTTCCCAGCCGTCAGGCACGCCGTCGCTGTCGGTGTCCGCGCCGTGTGTCTTGTCGGTGAATGTCGTGAGGGTGCCCGACTCCTCGCCGTCGGCGGAGGAGGAAGAACCGTAGTCACCGTATGTCTTGTCGGCATAGCGGACGTTCGGGTTGGTGCTGCCTGCCTTGAATATCTTGCCGATGCCGCCCGGGCCGTCCTTCTTCCAGTCCGAAAGATCCTTGGAAATGGATCTGCTCAGGTCCATGCCCGGAGACCCGCCAGATGTCATGTAGCGGTACTTCAGCAGGAGGTACTCGTCGAGATTCGAGTAGGCCTTCGTGTTGACCGCGCGGCCAGACTCGCCTGCGCGCTGCGCGTGAGGCGGGTTCATGTTGGGATCCCAGCGGTTGCAGACGCAGCCGTTAATGTTCATGCCCCAGCCTGTGCGCGGGTCGAAGCCGTACTGCGCGCGCACCTGCTCGTGAACGAGCGTGAGCTTCTGATCCAGCTTTATGACAACGTTCGAGATGTCGATGTCATCGCCCCAGTCGATCGGGGAAGCGTCGAGCGGCTTGGAGATGCAGATGAACTCCTGGAACGAGTCGGACGAGCTTCCCTTCATCCCGGACTTGTCAACCACTTCCCACTCGCCGCGGTTCTTCGGGACGAGCGTGGAGCTGGCGTTGCCGTAGCGATAGACGGGGATGGCCACGGTGTTCGTGCCGTCCTCGATGATCACCGGCGTCTCGCCGCTGCTGTCGACCAGGCCCTTGCCGTTGTTGGCCATAGCGAACATGCGCCCGTCGGGCAGCGTGATGAGGGCGTAGTCCTTGCCGACCTCGGCCCAGGCCATGTAGTCCTTGTCGGGGTTCGTGTCGGGATTCGTATTGTCGCTCTCCACGACGAGCGGGTTAAGGCCGCGCATCACCTCCCAGTAATCGCTGATTCCGTCGCCGTCCGTGTCCCAGTGGACCGGGTTCGTGCCGATGGCGAACTCCTCAAGGTCGGTAAGGCCGTCGTTATCCGTGTCGCGCTCGGCGATGTCCGAACCAGGGGAGTTCGGGTTGAACGCGGCCGCGATGTCCTCAGCGGGTATCTTCTTGCCGACCGCGATGTCCTCGAGCTGGAAGCGCGAACCCTCGAGGCGCTTCAGCTTCCCGTCCTCCATCCATCCGACGTAGGCATGGTACCAGAAGTAGTACTCGTAGCCGTCGGGCAGGCCGTCCTCGTCGGTGTCGTCAACCGTCGGGTCTGTGCGGTTCTCGGGTGTCCAGTCGGGATCGAGGTGGTACACCGTGTCCCACGCGTTCGACTCGGCCTCCGTGAGGTCTCTCTCGGAGATCCAGGTGCCGGCGGAGTTACGGCCGCGGCCCCTCAGCGCGCTGGCGCGGTAGTTGAGGCCATCGCCGTAGCCGCGCAGCTCAAGGTAGGCCGTGAAGGGCGCGCCGTAGGTGGCCCACTCGGAGGAAATGTTCGGGATGAGCGTGCCGCCGCCACTCGTCTTGGACGGGAGGTAGTCGTTGTCGCCGTTGAACTTGGCGAGGCTCTTGAGGTCGCCGGCAGAGACGCCGCCGTAGCCCGCCACCTCAAAGAGGCGCGTGCCGCCGCCGTTGCCGCCCCCCGCACCGGCATCGGAGGATGCCGCGCCCTCCCACACGACGCTGGCCGCGTAGATGTCGGGGACGCCGTCCTGGTTGATGTCGCCGACATTGTCCGTCGGCAGATATTCCTTGGAGAAGATGGCTTCCACGTGGCGCTGCTCGTATCCAGACTCCAGAGCCTCGCTGTCGTATTCGGGCAGGCCGACCAACTGCTTGGCCGTGTCGGTCGTGTTGATGCCGACGGCAGGCTGGATCGCGCCCAGATAGTCGCCGGTAAAGTTGCCGTTCTCCTCCTTCGTCTCGAGGATCCAGCAATAGAAGAAGCTGTCCAGGAGCGGATCGTCATACGTGTAGAGGTTGGAGCCCGTAGTGACGTTGCCCGGCGCGTCAAGGCGGAAGTCCTTGCCGGGGGTCAGCAGGCCTGTGGCCTGCTCGCCGACACGGTAACCATACGCAAACACGTTTGCGGAGCCTACAAGCGGATCGTACGTCCACTTCTGGTCGAAATCGGCAATCGACGGGCCTGCGCCGTCGGCCCACACGCGGCCCGCGCCAATTCCGGCGGCGGAGGTGTACGCGCTGCTGAATTGCGACAGGCCGCGGCCCCCGTGCCCTCCACTCTGTCCCCTCGGCCCTATCGGATAGACGAAAAGCTCCTTCGACGGCTCGACCACGAAGAAATAGTAACGCGTGTCATAGCCGCCGTTCTTGTCGGTGACAGTGAGGGTCACGGTCTTGGGGCCGGGACTCGTGAACACTGGGCTGTAGGTGCCGCCGACCGTGCCAAGCACGGAGCCGGAGGTGTTGGTCACCGTGATCGGGACGTCGACTGTCGCGCCCTCCACGGTCCAGCTGGCGGTCATGCCCTCGCGGACATCGGGCAAGACGTCCTTGGCCGACCACGTGATCGGCTTCACGGGCACGTTGAGGCCGGCCGGGACAGCGTTCGTGGAGCCAATTCCCTGTATCGCGGGATTGTCGTTGATCACCGTCATCGGATAGCCGCCATCCATCTCCATGCTATAGTACTGCGCCCATGTCTTGTTGGGATCGACGCTCTGCGTTTCGGTAATGACCCTAGCGTTGACCGTGTAGCTCGAGTCGCCGTCAAGCTCCTTGAAGTAGAAGGATCTGCTGGTGGCGCCGGAGGCGAACGTGAGGATGTTCGTGTTCAGAACAGGGTCGGTCGTGAGGCCGTCGCTCGGGCCGTCGCGCACGACGTCGATCTGCACCTTGATCTCTTCTGTCGGGGCGATGTTGAGCATCACGTCCACACGTCCGTCAATCGGCCCCACCTGCCGCTCGGAGAAGAAGAAGTCTCCGTGGTACGGCATCATCGAGATCATCGGCTCGCCGAGTGTCTCAACGAAGAACGTGAACCCGGCCGACTGCTTGAACTGCTGTTCCGTCATGTCCTTGTCCTTCACCTTCACCGTCACCTTGTTGGTGCCGGAGTTGTGGAAGGCATACGGCACCTCTGCCAGATACGGATTGCCGTACACGTTCGTGGTGAAGAGCACAGTGCCGCCCTCGTAGAACTTCCACTCGGTCAGGAAGAGCTCGTTGGTCAGGTCAACCGTCTCGCTCGGCTCGTTCACGCTTTCTACCTTGAAGATCTTCGTGACGCCCTTCGCGGCCTTCGCCTCCATCGTGCCGTTGTTCGTGAATAGCGGCGTGTCGCTCATGGAGACGCCCTCCACGGTAGGCACCACGTTATCGACATAGAGGGTTATCTCGCCGCTTGCGTATCCGTCCGTGCCCGTTCCGATGCGCACGGCGCCCGCTTCGGTCTTGGTGGACGTGTTCCAGATCTCGAACTCGTAGCGCAGCTCGGTGTTGGCGGCGCCGTCGAGAAGCAGCAGCGACGCCTGCCGCTCCGTGGCCGACTGGCCGCGGACGATGCGGATGCCCTGCTCGAACGCAGTCGTGTCCACGAGGTTGGACGACGCCTCCGTCTGCGGCACCAGGAAGATGTAGCCCGCGTCGGCCAGCGAGAACGGCGTGCCGAGCGTGAGCGTCAGCTTCGCGGTGTCGCCCTCGTTGTACGTCCGCGACGGGTTGCCGTCGGCGCCCACATGGTCGTACGGCGTCGCGCCGACGAGCGGCTTCGCGAACACGTTGACCGTCAGGCGGATGGGGTCGGACATGTAGCCGTCCTGGTTCTTCACGCGGAAGAGGCCGTTCGTGAAGCTGGTGTTGAAGATGAGGTTTGTGGTGAGCGTGTTGTCCGTTCCGCTCGGCACGCCGACATCGAGCGTCTTGGTGTTCATCGTCGACCAGATGCCGGTGAGCGTGTACTCCAGCGTGTAGCTGCCGGAAAGCTCGCCAATGGCGTCGTCCACGTTGAACGACATCTCGAACTCCTCGCCCGCCGGCACGTCGTAGTAGACCGTGTCCGTGGCCGGGTACGTGATCTTGGGCTTCGAGGGCTGGATGTGGAGCGTGCCGGGGATGATTCCGCCGGTGAAGTACGCGATCGCGGCGGCATCGGTTATCTCCGCCTTCAGGGAAATTCCCTTCGTGGATGCGGAAGTGTCTTCGCTCGCGCGCTTCACGTAGGCGTACACGAATGCGGACTGCGTGCCTGCGCGAATCGTCACGGTCGCGCTGGTGCCGTTGGGATTGCCGGCGGACGTGGTCGAGAGGCCGATGAAGTCCTTCCAGTCGGCGGTAGAGTTGATCATCTCCGCCGTGACAGTCACGTCGATGTCGCTCGTGTAGCTCGCGACGCCCTCAAGCTCCACGGTGATGGGCACGATCTCGGCGGGCGAGCCGGCCACGGCAGTCCAGTCCGAGGCGCCGCCGGGCTTCACCACGATCGACGGCGGCTCCGGCTCACCGACGAGAACCGACTTCGTGACGAAGTTCGTTATCATCCTGCCAGAGCGGAAGATGTTGGTAGGCGTGGCCGAGAGAAAGATGGTCGTGGTCTGGCCGGCAGTCCCGGCCGCGTAGATGCCGCCGGGAATCTCCTTTACCTCGCCGTCCGCCGGCGCGATCGGGATGTGGACGACCTTGCGCGTCACGCCGCCGCCGAAGTCGTACTCGACGCCGTCCTTCATGTACGCCACCGTCTCGTCCTCCGCCCAGGCGTAGAGCGTCACGGTGTGGTCCGTGGACACGGAGCCGGGGATGGAGAGCGCGGGCGCGCGCTTCGCGTTGCCGTTGTTCACGTAGGACGACGTGCCGTTGGCGGCGATCCGGCGCCAGACATCGTCGTTGAACGTGTAGTCGTCGAAGTCGATCGTCCTGATGTAGATGCCGGCCTGGGACAGGTCGCGATCCTGCACGAACTTCGGATCGTCGTCCGTCGGGAAGGTCACGTACTGAGAAATGTCCCCCTGCGACTGGCTCGTCAGCTTGAGGTTGCAGGCGTTCGTCGTGGTCAGCTTGTCGTAGATGCCCCAGTAGGGGCTGTTCTTCAGGCAATAGGTCGTCGCCACGCTGTCAGCCGACGCCTCCACGGGCGCGCTTTCGGAGCCGGCGGCGAGCGTCAGCAGACCGAAGTCGCCCGGCTGCGCCGTGTAGGAGCAGATGAGATCCGTGAAGTCGTAGTTGACCACCTCGAGGCCCTCATTGACGTACGTGACCGGCGCCAGGCTCTCGACATCGGCCCACTGGTAGCGTCCACTCACCCACACGCCCACCTTGGGCGGATATAGCGAAGCTGCCGATGCGGCCTCGTTAGTGCCGCCCGCGCCGACGTACTTGAAGTACCAGCGGTTGTCCCACGTGGTGGCCGATGCCGGGCCGCCATGGTCAATGAAGTTCGCCTGCGGATCCCGGTTGAGAAGGCGGAACTTGAACTTGACCTTCTGCCCGGCCGTCACGGGGTTGTCGGACATCGAAAGCGTTTCGGTGCCGTGGTCGCCGCCTGCCGCTCGCCGGATAGACCAGACGTCGCCTTCCGCGGCTGGTGCCGTCAGCGCCACCGAACATGCCAGCGCGGCCGCCGCAATCCCAAACGTGTTGTATGTTTTCATATGCTACCGCCTCTCTTCCTTGGAAAGGTCATTCTGTTCCTGCCTGATGCGCGCCGTCACGAGACGACGCGTGTCCTCCAATTCCTTCTCCGCAAGCGCGTTCAGCTCGCGGAGCTTGCGCGAAAGCGCACTCCACCCGGGGTACTTCCGCGGGTTGTTCAGAAGCTCGTCGCGTATCTGCAGCTCCGTTGAGCCCTCCGGCAATGCGGCACGGGCGCGCGCCACGAGATTCTCCATCTGCGCGACCACCTCCATCCGCTCCGCCGCGAGAGCCTTGCGGGGTTTCTGCACGTCGTTCAGCGCCTTCTTGTACGCCGGATCCTTCGTGCGCGGAACAAACGCGGCGGGCGCGTTCGTCGCGGCGCCGGCGGACGAAGAAGCATCCTTCTCGCAGCCGCACGCGGCCACGAGAATCACCATCACCGCCGCCATCCGCGGCGCGATGCGTCCTAGTCTCAGACGTCTCCTCATTGTCTTATGCCCTTCGCAGATTTAATCTCCTCAAAAGCACGCCCTCATTTTAGCACTACGGCCCGAATGGGGCAAGCGTGAAATTTCAAGGTTTGTCGCCCTCCACGGTCACCTTGTAGAAGCGCTTCTCCTCGGTCGGCGTGAATGTGGAGCTCAGCTTGAGCGTGCCGTCCGCCTCGGCCAGCTTCACGCAATCGGCACCGTCCGCCTTCGAGTACGGTCCTGCCAAGTCGCTCGCTGTCTTCAGCACGTACCACCACCCCTTCACGGCGTTGCCTATGTTCGCCTCCACCGTGAGCGTCCCGTCGGCGTTCGCCTTGATCGTCAGCGGCGAAGTCTGAAGCGACTCGTCTGCGTAGGGAACCTTCGCCGGCTGGCGTTCCTCCGCCGGGTCGTCCTCTTCCTCCGTCTGACCCTCCCATATCCAGTACAGCCAGGCGGCGTCTTCCAGGACGAAGCGGGACGTGATCGTGCCGTTGCCTTCGGCAAGCACGTTGCCCCGCATGTCGCACAGCCTCCAGCCCACGCATTTCCATCCAGCCCCGTCCCCGTCGGTGAATGCGTTTGCCGCTATGGATCCCGAGGCGGAAGTCTCGGCAGGCAGCTCGATGTCGTCGTCCACCTGCTGAGTGGTACCGTCGGGATAGATCGTCACCGACGTCGTCGGCAGGTTGTCGTCATCGAGCTGCACGTAAGACTCGCCGTCCGCGCAAAGAGACATGACCGTCAGCGTCTGCGCCTCGGCGGAAACCTCCTCCTCCGGATCCGAATCGCCGGGATTATAGGACGCGACCAGGGAGAGCGGCTCCTCCACTCGGAAGGAGATCGTCGGCTGGTCCCTGAACGACTCAAGGTAGTAGGGCAGGTCGAAACCGGTGTCGGAACCCCACTGGTCGAAGTAGAATTCGGAGCCGGGCGTAGCTGTGAACGACACCGTCTCGCCGTACGGATACCAGTCGCTGCCGGGCGAAGCGACGCAATCGTCCCCGTAGAAGCTGTCGTATTCATCGCGAATCGAAATCTTCATGAACTTAGGCTCGAGCTTCCAGACGAGAGAGGCCACGTCGTTTGAAGCCAGCGTGAACACGGCCTCCGAGCCGGTGCCATTCGTGACGGTCTCCTGCCCGCCCGCGACAGTGTTCGTCACCGTGAGCGTCCATGCGGAAAACTTCGAGATTACCGTCTGCTCATCGTTCGTGACCAGCCCTTCCGGCGCGAGAGCCGTGATCTCCTGGGCATTCGTGTACGTGTTCTCGTGCACGCCGAACGCCGGATCGGGCAATCCGCTCTCGGAAGGCTCGGCCGCCACCGTCAGCGTGACGCCGTGCGTCCTGCGGCAGAATTCGTCCCAGCCCTCGTCCAGCACGAACTGCGTCATCTCCAGAAGGCCATCGATTGTGTACGGGAGGTTGGTGTAGACGTTCTCGTCTACGTTGCGCCAGGACGCGACATACGCCTCGTCCGTTATCGTGTAGTGCGCTTCGTCTTCTGCGACCTCGTAGTCGTTCGTCACCGTCTGCTCAAGCTCCGTGGAGTAGCCGTAGCCGTACGCGAGGCGTCCGTTCACGTACTGCCAGCGGCCGCTCTGCTCCGCATCGCTCGGGAGGAACACGCCGATCGACGGGTTGCCGTCGGGTAGGTCGGGATTGGAAGCCTTCGCGGAGGAGAAGAAGTAGACGAACTTGTTCGTGAAGTCGCCCGCGTTCTGTTCGTCCAGGGCATAGATGTACGCCAGAAGGTTCGTCGTCGGCTCGGTGCCGGTCACGCCGCTGATGCGAAGGATCGCCTTGCCCTCCGCGAGCGCCATCTCCTTCGCCTTCGCGAAGGTGTACGCCACCGAGCTGTTCAAGAGGATGAATTCGATCTCTTCCGGCAGGGCGGCGCAGAGGCCGTCCACATCAGCCACCCAGAACTCGTCCTCTTCCATGGCGGCGGCGGAACCTATCTCGAACTGCGCCTCCTTGCCGCGGCAGAGCAACCGGCGGTCGGACGTGCCAGGAGCGACACGCGTCCCGAAGTATCCGGCCTCGTTCGAGTATATGGTGCGCGGCACGCCCGGCACATCGATCGCCTCTCCAGGCGCGTCCATGTGGCCGACCACGGGGACGGTCTCGTCCGTATCATAGCCGATCATCGTGACGATCTGCTGGATCACGTCGAAATTATGGCTGCTGCCTCCGGGGACGCTTGCCGTTGTGATGTACGGCAGCGCGTACCAGCCATCGCCGGCACCGCCCCACCCTGTGAAGATGCGCGTGCGGGGAACGCCGTCCTCGTCCTCTCCGTAGCCCACGGCCAGGACGGAGTGTCCGCCCTGACCGACCGACTTGTTGATGCCCAGTTGCACGGGCGCGCCCGCCCGGCACTGGTGGTAGATGAGCTTGACGTACTGGTCTTCCGTCGGCTTGAACACGGCACGAGCGTCCTTGAAGCCGAACACGTTGCGGAGCGCGGACGCGACATCCATCACGTACGCGCTGGACTCGCCGTCCGTCCACGCCATCGCCACGGCCACGCCGCAGTCGTAGGCCACGCGTCCCAGTAGCTCGCGCTGGGCATCGGTAAGATCGTCATAGCCCACCCGATCCGTCTTACCGTCGAGAATCGACCAGTCGTACGTGCCGCCTTTAGTCCGATAGCTTCCCGCGCCGCCACCGTTGTAAGTGGCTCCAACGACGCCGTCCTGCGTCTCGCGGACGAGTCCGCTCGGGCACGTGGCATCGGCAACGCAACCCGTCACGGCGAAGAACTGCATCATCGCGCCCATCGACGTGGCGACGCATCCACAAACGGCGTGGTTCGGGGTGTGGTAGTTGTAGCAGAACCCTCCGCCGCCAGCGCCCTGGTCCCAGTGCGTGAACCGTCCGCCTTTCTCGAAGCCGTCCACGATGCCCATCTGGATATCGATTTCGGTAAGGCCATCCTCCTTCGCCGCCATCAGCTGCGGTCCGCCGCCGCTCGTAAGCCGCGCCCATTTCGCCTTGCCTTCCTCCGCCCATGCGGCCATCACGGGATCCTCGGGCGTCGCCTGCAACGGCGACGCGCCCATAAGCGCGGGACCGGTCGCGGCAGGCTCGTAAAGGCCGAGCTTCTTCAGGCGGTCCACCATGTCGCGCTCCAGCATCGCGCGCATCGGATGACCGGCAGGCAATCCGCCCGCCCCCACCCTCTCGAGGCACGCGATGACCGGTTCCAGTTCGGTCACGGGAGAGACGACAAGGCAAGAGCCGTTGTCCAGCGCCACGCGATACCAGAGCGTAACTCCTTCCTCGTTCCTGACGGCCACGGCCGAACCAGTCACCGCAATGTCTTCCCCGACGAACGCCGCGTTCCGTTGCGCCCACGCGCGCGCAGCCTGCTTCGCCTGCGAAGATGTAACCGGCGTCGCGCCCGCGATCATCGCGAGCGCTACGACCAATATGCACAAAATGCTCTTCTTCATGTCCATCTCCGTTTGTTTGCAACACGGAACAGTTGCGGAAGTGTATACTTCCCCATCAAAATCTGTCCATAGTATACACGATTTGGAGGAGGAATGACAATTGGGAAAGTGAAAAAAAATTGTCTCCTGCCCCAAACTTAGCCCAGCAGGGCCTTGCGGCGGCCATCGAACGCGGCGCGGCGCTCGGCTACGGACCGCGCAAGCGCGTCAAGGCGCGACGCGTAGAAACCCCAGTCGAGACCGGCCGTAGCCCCCGCGTGCGTCTTCGCGGCGACGGCCGCGTCGGGGTCCTCGGACGAAAGCGCCTCCAGGTTGTCGCGCACCTGGTGGTACGCCTCGCGCCACGGCGTTCCAGCCGCCACCTTGCGGAGCGCCACGTCCGTCGCGAACACGCCGGGGATGAAGCCGCGCCTTAGCGCATCCTCGTCGACGGACATCCCGGCCACCACCTTCGCGAGGATGCGGAGAGTGGTGCGGGCGATGGAGAGCCCCTTCATGTAGAGGCCCTTGCAGTCCTGCAGGTCGCGGTTGTATCCGCCCGGCATCGCGTGGAGGAGCGAGAGCGAGGCCGTCGCGAGGCCGAGCACCTGCGCCGTCTTGGAGCGCACCAGCTCCAGCACGTCCGGGTTGTACTTCTGCGGCATGATCGAGCTGCCCGTGCAGTATGCGCGCGGCAGGCGGAAGTAGCCGAACTCCGGCATCGAGAAGAGGATCATGTCCTCCGCGAGGCGCGAGAGGACGGACATCAGCTGCGCAAGCGTACAGAGGAGCGCCGCCTCGTCCTCGCCGCGCGCCATCGACGCGCCAAACACGTTGTGGAGCGGACGCGCGAAGCCGAGAAGGTCACTCGTGCGCTTGCGGTCGAGCGGGAGCGGCACGCCGTACCCGGCTGCGGAGCCGAGCGGACAGAGGTCGTTCAACCGGTATGCGGCCTCCAGGTTCTCGGTCTGGTCGAGGAGCATCTCGGCGTGGCCCGTCGCCCACACTCCCACCGACGACGGCATCGCAGGCTGCAGGTGCGTGCGCCCGACGAGCGGCACGCGGTCGTGCGCCTTGCCGAAATCCACGAGCACCTTGGCGAGCGCGGCCAGCTCGTCCTCCAGGCCGAGCAACTGGTCCTTGACGTGCAGGCGCACGTCCACCGCCACCTGGTCGTTGCGGCTGCGGCCCGTGTGGATCTTCTTGCCGAGATCGCCAAGCGTCTCGGTGAGGCGACGCTCCACGGCCATGTGGACGTCCTGGTCGGACTCCTCGATCGTGAAGTCGCCCGCCTTTGCGGCCGCGACCACCTTCGCCAGCTCCTCGCGCACGCGCGCCGCCTCGTCCTTCGTCACCACGGGCGGCTCGACGGGCATCTCCGAGAGCATCGTCACGTGCGCCGCCGTGCCCATGCAGTCCCACGTCGTCAGCTCCCTGTCCAGCACGGGGTCGTCGCCCACCGTGTAGGCGAGGATGTCGGGATCGACCGCACGGTCTGTTATCGTCTCTTCCGTCTTCATTTCTTTTGCTCCTCCAGTATCGCGTTCATCTTCCCGTCCGCCGCATCCAGGAGCGGCTTAAGCTCGTCGGCCGGCTTCCCCTGCGCCGCCGCCACCAGGAATTCCCGATAGCTCATCGCGACGTCCGCCAGCGCGTCGCCGCGCCCGATGGCGCAGAACGGAATCTCGCGCGCCTTCTGCCAGGCCGCTTCCCGGACACTCCTCCGATCGGCCGCAAGGTCAACCGCCTCGCGGAACGTGTAGGAAAGCCCGTTCCCCCTGTCGAAGACCGGAGGATAAAGCAGAAGCCGCGAGGTGAATACCGACAGGTCCCATTTGCTGGCGCGGCCAGGCGACAGCACCGCGCGCGTCAGGCGCGCGAAGCGCTCGTCCGAGGCGCGGTCCTGAAGAAAAGGATCCGTCTCTCCGGTAAGTTCCGCAGCGAGGCGCCGGCCGTCCCACGGCTTGCCCGCGGCGAGGTGGTCCAAGAGCGGCTTGACCAGATGCTTCTCCTTCATCCACGCTACGAGGTAGCCCGAGAGCGCCGCGCCCGCCCCCTTCGCCTTGCGCATGTCGGTGCAGAGCGCCGGAAAGTACGGCAGGCGCGCCTGGCTCCACAGCCCAAGCACGAAGCGCGTGTCGTCGTGCGCCGTCTCCGCGTTCGCCGCGCGAACCGCGCCCTGCACCACCCATTCGGGCAGTTCGTTCGTCGACCCGCCGTTGCGGAATATCCACGCGCGGAAGTACGCCTGCGCCACGGCGAAGCGCAGCTCGTCGAGATCGGAGAACCCCGGAGAGGGCAGGACGATGCGCGTCTGCACGTCGCCGCCCGGGCGGCGCGTCCTGCGCGCGACGACGCGCGTGTCGTTAGTGCGGCCGTCGCCCACGTTGACGAAGATGCCAATGCCGTCGCGGCGCGGCATCTGGAGCTTGTAGGCGCGCTCCAGGTCTCGCACCTGGCTCGATACGAACTGCAGGATTGGAAGACGGAACCCCACCTCGTCGCCTGGCACGTCCGCAGCCAGCACGCCCACCAGCCCGTCGCACGCGGTCGCGAGCTTCGGCAGGCTCCGCAAGCGCTGCGCGGCAGACATCTTCCGCTCCCCTTCTTCCTGCGCAAACGCCGCCCCCGCCAGCATGGCGGCGACGGCGAACGCATGCAGGATGTGGGAGCGACACGTCATCTGCACAATGTGTAGAGGACGCCGGCCACGACGGCCGAACCGATCACGCCGGAGACGTTCGGCCCCATCGCCTGCATCAGGATGAAGTTCGTGGGGTCGTTGCCTAGCGACACCTTGTTCGAGACGCGCGCGGCCATCGGCACCGCCGAGACGCCCGCCGATCCGATGAGCGGGTTCATCTTCTCCTTCGAGAAGAGGTTCATCAGCTTGGCCATCAGCACGCCAGCCGCCGTGCCCACGCAGAACGCGCAGAGGCCGAGCGCGAGGATGCCGAGCGTCGTGCCGGCGAGGAACTTCTCACACGCGAGCTTCGAGCCCACGGAAAGGCCGAGCATGATGGTGACGATGTTGATGAGCGCGTTAGACATCGTGTCCGAGATGCGCGCGACCGACGGCCCCGCCTCCTTCGCGAGGTTGCCCAGCATCAGCGCGCCGATGAGCGGCACGG
>CAMPAF010000015.1 GCA_946631535.1 uncultured Verrucomicrobiota bacterium | reverse complement strand
ACCAGATTCTCGACGTGCGCGGCATCGGCATGATGCTCGGCATGGTGACGGAAGGGCCGGCGAAGGACGTGGTCGAGGCGTTCGCGGCGGGCGGCGTGCTCGCCTGCACGGCCGGCGCGCACGTGGTGCGCTTCCTGCCCACGCTCTCCATCCGTGAAGACCACCTGGAGGAGGCCGTCGAGATGATGGGCGACTCTCTGGACGAGCTCTTCGGCTGATTCCGGCGATGACGAGGCGCGTCCTATTCTGGGGGCGGTTCGACCCCGGCTATTCACGCAACCGCGTGTATGCGGCGCTGTTCCGCGAGCTTGGCTGGGAGGTGGACTACTTCTTCGTGAAGTGGTTTCCGCGCTTCGGCGACGTGGAGGCGGCGGTTCGCGGACTTGGGCGCCGCCCGAAGCCCGACCTCGTGTGGGTGCCGGTATGCCGCCAGCGCGACATCCTGGCCGCCTGCCGCTGGGCGCACAGGCGCGGCGTCAAGGTGCTGTTCGACCCGATGATCTCCGCCTGGGACAAAAAGGTGCTCGAGCAGCGCAAGTGGAAGGCCGAGGAGCCGCGCGCACGCAAGCTCCTAGCTCTCGAGACGAAGATGATGCACGCGCCGGACATGGTGACGTGGGACACCTCGTGCCACCTCGAATTCTGCGCGCGCACGTTCAACGTCCCGCGCGAGAAGATGCGAGTCCTCCTCACCGGCACGGACGAGTCGGTTTTCAAGCCGAATGATGAAAGCCAATCGCCTTCCACCCTTCCCCCTTCCCCGTTCAAGGTTCTCTACCACGGCGCGTACCTGCCGCTCCACGGCACGGAGTACATCGTGGAGGCCGCGCGCATGACGCAGAGCGAGAACATCCAGTGGAACTTCCTCGGCTGGGGCGCGTACAAGGCCGAGACGGAGGCGAAGGCCGCCGGCATCCGCAACATCCGCTTCCTCGACAAGGTGCCGTACGTGGACGTGCCGAAGGTCATCTGTGCGCACGATGTCGTGCTGGGCGTCTTCGGCACCACCGAGAAGGCGTCGCGCGTGATCGGCAACAAGGTGTATGAGTGCATGGCCTGCGCGCGGCCCACCATCAACGAGTTCTGCACCGGCTATCCGCCGGAGGCGAAGGACTGCCCCGCAATCAAGTTCGTGCCGCCGGGCGACGCGAAGGCGATAGCCGATGCGGTGCGCGCCTACCGCGACGACTGGTCGCGGCGCGACTTCTACTTCGCCGCGGCGCGCGACTTCTTCGAGAAGCACCTCTCGATGGCGGTCATCAAGGGGCAGCTCGCGTCCATCCTCGCCGACATGGGATTCGGCGCGTGACAGCATACGGAAAGGAAGCAATCATGGAACATGGACTTACGCTTGCGCTGGCCGTTTGCGCGGGCGTGCTGGCCGCGCGGGCCGAAACCATCAACGTGCTGTCGCTTGGCGCGAAGAACGACGGCTCTGCCGACGTGAGCGCGATCGTGAACGCGAACACTGCGAAGGGCGCTCTGCTCTTTCCGGCCGGCATCTACAAGGTGGCGCATCCGCTCGTCCTGAAGAACCCCATCCGGGGCGAGGGCTACGCGCGCATCCCGAAGGTGGACGCCTCGCGCACGTGGTTCGTCTCGGAGATCGCCTGCACGAACGGGGCGCGGGGCGTGATTGAGTTCGGCGGCGACAACCCGATTAACGTGGAGAACCTCAGCATCAAGTGCGCGAGCCGCGAATGTGGCATCCGCATCGCGGACTGCCGCCAGGCCACGTACACGTTCATCGACAAGGTCGGCATCTTCGGCGTGGGTGCGTGGGGACTGTACGTGAAGGGACGCGGGTCGCGGCCGATCTTCGCCGGCAACATGACGATCTTCGGCACGACAAAGGATCCGACTTCGCGCGCCGTGGGCATCCGCATCGACGGACCGGCCGACTGCCGCCTCACAAACGTCGAGGCGATGGGCGTGAACGTCGGGCTGGAGCTCTTCAACGGGCACACGTACGGCGACAACATGCATCTCTGGACGGGCGTGATGGGCGCGCACGAGCCAAGCTGGTGGTACGACACGCGCGGCATAGTGCTCGGTTCCGGGGCGCACTTCACCGGCTCGGAGATCTACCCCGACACGTGCTACCATGCGTTCGACATGAAAGGGGAGGGCGCGCTCTGCGAGATAATGAACGTGATGTACTGGGAGGACGGGTCCGTGAAGGACGTGAAGAACCGTACCGGCGACTTCCTGCACTTCGCCGACGCGCAGCATCCCGGCAAGCTGGTCCTCAACGGCGGGCTCATCGGCGTTGGCGGCAACGACGCGCATCCCGGCGCGACGGCGAAGCACTACATGCCGCAGGCCGTCGTGCGCGACGTGATACTCAAGAGCGACTACGCCATCAAGGGCGCGAACATCGACCGTCTCTGCCTCGGGCGCAACCTGCCCGACTACACCGTGCGCTACGCGGACAAGGGCTGGTGCAAGGTGGCGGACATATTCACGGTGGCGAAGACGGGCGCGTGCGAGGGAATCCTCACGCTCGACGGCGGCGCCGCGTGGCGGTTGTCGGCGGCGAAGGACTCGTCCGGGCGGACGGACTTCGCGGCCAAGCCGCTCAACCCGCTCTGCGAGGGCCGCGAGGTGAGGTCGGTCGAGGAGGACGGAATCCTCAAGGTGTTCGTGCTTTGCCCGGACGCTACGCCCATGTCGGCGCGGTTCGCGACGGAGTACATGTGCGACTATTTCCGTCCGCTCGACCACGCGTCGCTGCGCAGCAAGCGCGGCCATTCCCGCCACCGCGACGTGCGCGAGACCTTGGCGGCAAAATGATGCCGCGCCACGCGGCCGAATTGTGGTATAATGGGCGCGAATGGAGAAAGTCCAGATGACGAAAGAGATTGCTTTTAGGAAAATGCCTTTCCTTGTCATGGTCGCATGCGCGGCCGTGCTTGTCGGCTGCGACGAGGAGGAAGCGCCGGCGCCGAAGCAGCCGCAGGCGGCGGCTGTAGTGGAGGAGAGCGGCGAGGAATGCCTGCAGCGCGCTATCGAAAAGTTGTCGGGCGAGGGCAAGGACATCGAGGCCGCCGACGCGGCGGCGAAGAAGGCGCTTGAGCTGATGCCGGATTCTGCGGAGGCGCGGCTCGTGGACGGGCAGGCCGCCTACATGAAGAAGGACTACAAGCGCGCCATCGCGGACTTCGACGCCGTCGTGGCGGAGAAGTCGCTGCCGCCGGCCCTTCGCGCCGAGGCGCTCGTCTCCCGGGCCGTGGTGGAAATCGCCCAGAACGAGTTCGACACGGCGCGCCTCACGCTGTTTCGCGCGCTGCACCTCGACCACCGCAACGCCGCCGCGTGGTATCACCTTGGCCTGCTCTCGCGCAACACGTACCAGTTCGACGAGGCGGCGGTGGAGCAGTTCGAGATGGCAGCGCGCCTCTCGGCTCCCGGCGACCCGCGCACGAAGAAGCTCAGCCGCGAGGTCATTCCGGCCATCAGGGCATCGCTTGCCGCCGCCGCCGCATCGAGGCCCGGCGCCGCGAAACGCGATGCCGGCGCGGCTGCGAAGCTGATCGCCGAGGCCGAGGCTCTGCGCAAGAAGCGCCAGATCAGGGCTGCGATGAAGAAATACGAGGCGGCGCTCGCTGCCGACCCGTTCTCCTATCCCGCCGCGCGCGAGCTGGCGTACCTCGTGTCCCTCAACGACAAGACTGCGGACGGCGTCGACAAGGCGCTGCGCGCGTACCGCGTCGCCATCGACCTGCGCCCGGTCGTGCAGGACAACTACTACGCGGCGGCGCAGCTCGCGTACGCGAACAAGCGTTGGGCCACGGCGGTCTCCATCCTGGACCGCGCGATCGCGCACGATCCCGAGAACCACAAGACGCTCGATCTCTACATCGCGGCGCTCCAGAAGGCCGGCAGGGAGAAGCATCTCAACGCCTGGAAGGCGTATCGGCAGGAGCTGAAATAGCTGCGACCGAGGGGTGCGATGGAGCTGATGCCGCTTGATTTCGTCCTTGCGGGCTTGGCTGCCCTCCTAGCTGGAATCGGGCTTTACCGTGGGCTATCAGGCGAGCTGGGGTCGCTTGCGGGCTTTGCGGCGGCAAGCGGCGCTGGCTTTTTGCTGATTGGGTTTGCGCGTACCTGCGTGGTCGCCTTGGGATTTGGGAAGTATGCCGCCATGGCGGCATACGTGCTAGATTTCGTATTTGCGCTAGTGGCGTTCGGCCTCGCGCGGTGGATTGTCGCGAAATTCGTGTCCGTGATGGTCCCACAGCCTACGAACGCCTTCCTCGGGATGCTTGGCGGACTGTTCAAGAGCGCTGTCGTCATCGGGCTTCTCGCAGGCTTTGGCTTGATGCGGCCAGGCTCGTACTCCACGGGATTCTTCGCCACGCATTCAACTATCGTGCGAGAGGTCGCGGCATGGGCGGACGCCAATCTGGCGGAGGCCCCCGAGCAATGAGCTGCCGTCCTGATGCCGAGCTGATGGCTCTGTCGGCCAAGGGGGAGACGGCCGCCTTCGCGGAGCTGGTCGAAAGATACCAGAACATTCTTTTGAACTTTTTCATGCGGCGCGGCGTTTCATGGGATGACGGGCAGGATCTCGCGCAGCAGACGTTCTTGCGGCTGTGGAACTACCGGAAGAAGTACACGGCGCAGGCGAAGTTCACGACGTTCCTGTTCCTCCTGGCGGGGCAGGTGTCCGTGGACTTCTTCCGCGCCGAGGGCCGCAGGCGCGGCCTGGAGGAGGACCTTGCGCACGAGGCGGAGGTCGCGTCGGACGCATCCCCGGAGCAGGGGGGCGCGCCGGCGGACTCTGCTGTGGGCGAGGACGTCCGTCGCGCGGTGGCCCGGCTTTCGCCGGCGCTGCGCGACGTAGTGGAGTTGGGCGTGTTCCAGGACCTGCCGTACGCGGACGTGGGCGAGATTCTGGGCATTCCCGTGGGCACGGTGAAATCGCGCATGTTCAACGCGCTGAGGAAGCTGAAGGAGCTGCTGGCATGAATGAGGACATTGAGAGAGCCTTGAACGGGTCGGACGCCGACCTGCGGGCGTTCGTTGCGTCGCTGCGCGCCGCGCCTCAGGCGCGCGTGCGCGACGGCTTTGCAGCCGAAGTGATGGCCGCCGTGGAGGCGGAGGCCCGGCGCGGTGCGTTCGCGCGTTCGCTGCGCGGGCTGCTTAGGCCTGCCGCGCTGTTTCCGCTCGCGGCGTGCCTCGTGGCGCTGCTGGCGGTCGCGTCGATCTTCTTCCGCCCGGTCCCTAGATTCTCCCTTGAGAAGCTGGTGGCGTGCCAGCGCGCGGACGGCTCGTTCTCGTCGTCGACGGCCGCCCCTTACGTGCAGGCGTACGCGGTGACGGTGCTTGCGAAGGACCCGTCCGCGGACCGCGCCGCGCTACAGCAGGCCGTCGCCGCGCTCGTGCGCGAGCAGAACGCCGACGGGGGATGGGCCAACGCGGGCCTGAGCGCAAGGAACGTGGCGGCCCTCGCGGCGGCCTCGGAGGCCGGCGTGGACGCTGCCGTGCGCGCCTATCGGCGCGGCGTGCGCTACCTGCGCATGCACGGCATCGGCGAGATGTCCGCGGCAGACCTCTCGCGCGACGCGCGTTCGGCTGCGGCCCGCATGGTCGGCAGTGACGACGGTATCGCCTGTAGCATAGCCTTGGCCGCGCGCTTGTAGCGGCTGGCGGGCCGACAGCAAGGATTGTCGCTGGAAGTTGGCGGCCCGGCGCCTCCCCTGCCACCTGCCCCGAGGATTTGCTATACTTTCCTTTGCCATCCCAAAGGCAACAGGAAGGAAGTAAGATGGATTTCGGCAGAAGGAGTTTCCTCAAAGGCGCGTCCATGGCGGCAGTCTCGGTCTCGGCGGTCCCGGCGGTCTCGGCCGCCCCGGCCGTCCCGGCCCCCACTACCCGCCACGATACCGACGTGCTGGTGGCCGGCGGCGGTCCGGCTGGCGTGTGCGCCGCCATAGCCGCCGCGCGGAACGGCGCGCGCGTGTTGCTCGTCGAGCGCGGCAACTGCCTAGGCGGCATGGCGACGCGCGGGCTGGTCGGACCGTTCATGACGTGCTACGACAAGACTGGCTCCGTGCAGATCATACGCGGCCTCTTCAACGAGATCGTCGAGCGGCTCGTGGCGCGCGGCGGCGCGATCCACCCGAAGGACTGCCGCGCCGGCACCGCGTTCACGAGCTGGATCAAGATCGGCCACGACCACTGCACGCCGTTCGAGCCCGAGGCGCTGAAGCTCCTGCTGGACGAGATGTGTGCCGAGGCCGGCGTGAAGGTGCTCTTCCACGCGGACTTCGTCGAGCCGCTGATGGACGGCACGCGCATCGCCGGCGCGCGGCTCTTCACGAAGGCCGGTTTCCGCGACGTGCGCGCGAAGGTCGTGATCGACGCGACTGGCGACGCCGACGTTGCGTTCCGCGCAGGCGTCCCCACGGAGTTCGGCGACCCCAAGGGCAAGCGGGTACAGCCCGCCACCATGTTCTTCCGCATCGGCAACTGCGATCTCGCGGCGATCACGGCGGACATCGAGGCGAACAAGGACAACTTCTACCGCAAGGACGGCGTGAACTACCGCTCGCTGCACTGGCGCGTGGCAGAAGCCCGCGCGGCGGGGGACTGGAACCTCAAGCGCGTGTCGATCGGCCTTTTCCGCGGCGTGAAGGAGGACGAGTGGTTCATCAACACCTCTCGCATCATGGGCGTCGACTCCACCGATCCGGAGAGCTGGAGCGCGGCAGAGTCAGCCGGGCGCGCGCAGGTCGATCAGATTTTCCGCTTCTTCCGGAAGTACGTGCCCGGCTGCAAGGACGCGCGGCTGCTCTGCACCGGTTCCACGGTGGGCGTGAGGGAGTCGCGCCACGTCTTCGGGGAATACCGTCTCACGGTGGACGACTGCCTGGAGGGCCGCGTGCCGGCGGACTCGGTGCTGCTCGCGGCGAATTCGGTCGACATCCACGGCCGCTTCGGTCCCATGAGCAACCAGTACGTCACGGTGAAGAACGGCAACTGGTACGGCGTTCCGTACCGCTGCCTCGTGCCGCTGAAGGTGGAAGGCCTGCTCGTGGCTGGGCGCTGCCTATCCGCCACGAGCGAGGCCGCGGGCGCGGTGCGCGTGATGCCGCCCGTGATGGCGATGGGACAGGCGGCCGGCACTGCGGCGGCGCTCTGCGTGAAGACGGGCGCGTCACCGCGCTCGCTCGACGTCGCCATGCTCGTCGCGCAGCTGAAGCGTCAGGGCGTCTTCCTCGGATGAGGCCGCATTCAAACATTGGAAAACAGGTCAGACCTGAATTCCAATGTTTGTTTTGGAGGGCGGTCGTCTCAGTCAGGTGGCGCGGAGGTCTCGGCAATTCGCAAGACGAGGGGTGTCCGGATTATGGTATGATATTGGCGTGACTTTCCATATTCATACCTACGGTTGCCAGATGAACGTGCGCGACAGTGAGGCCGTCGAGGCCCTGCTGTTGGCGGCGGGGCACGTGCGCGTCGAGAACGAGGCCGACGCGGAGCTCGTGATCGTCAACTCCTGCACCGTGCGCGACATGGCCGAGCGCAAGGCCGTTGGCAAGTGCGGCAACCTCATCGCCGCCAAGGAAGGGCGCGGCCGGCAAAGCGAATCGGGCGGCCGCGTCAAGATCGTGGGGCTGATGGGCTGCGCCGTCAAGCGGATGGGCGCGTCCGTCTTCAAGTCGCTGCCGAACCTTGACTTCGCCGTGGGGCCGCGCCGGTTCGGCGCAATCCCTCGCCTGGTGGAACGCTGCCTCGCGGGCGAGAAGCGCATCCTCGAGCTGCCGGACGACGACGAGGTGCCGGTGGGAATGGACGCGCACGGCGTCACTTCGTTCCAGAGCTACGTGACGATCCTGCTCGGCTGCGACAACCGCTGCAGCTACTGCATCGTCCCTGACGTGCGTGGGCACGAGTACTCGCGCCCCGCGCGCGAAGTCGTGGCCGAAGTGCGCGCCCTCGCCGCGCGCGGCGTGAAGGAGGTGTGCCTGCTCGGACAGAGCGTCCTGCGCTACGGCATGCGCACCAAGGCGTGGCTGCCCGACGATCCGCCCAGCCCAGGCGGCTACACGGAGGCGTTCCCGCGCCTCCTCGAGGCGTTGAGCGCCGTCGACGGACTAGAGCGCATCCGCTTCACGAGCGCGCACCCGAAGGGCTGCACGGACGAGCTGGTACGCGCCTACGCCGAGTTTCCGAAGGTCTGCCGCCACCTCCACCTGCCTGTGCAGAGCGGGAGCGACCGCGTGCTGAAGGAGATGGGGCGGCATTACACGCGCGCCGAGTATCTGGCTGCGGTCGCGAAGCTGCGCGCGTTCGATCCGGAGTTCGCCGTGACGACCGACGTGATCGTGGGCTATCCCGGCGAGACGGAGGCCGACTTCGAGGAGACGCGCTCGCTCATGGAGGAGGCCGGGTTCGACAACGCGTTCGTCTTCAAGTACTCGCCGCGTCCCGGCACGCGCTCTGCCGCGCTACCCGACGACGTGCCGACCGAAGAGAAGGAGCGACGCGACCAGGTGCTGCTCGCCGACCAGCAGGTGCGCGGGCAGGCGCGCAACGACCGTCTCGTGGGAACCGTGCGCGAGGTCCTGGTGGAAGGACCGTCCCTGCGCAACGCCGTCCGCTGGAGCGGACGCGACGGCGGCAACCGCATAGTCGTGTTCGAGCCGAAGGGGCAGCTCGTGGCCGGCGAACCAGTGAATGTGCGCATCGTCGAGGCTCACCCGCAGATACTGATCGGGGAGATCGTGGTTTAGCCACAAAGAACGCAAAGAACACAAAAGAGAATGAACATGAAAAAGTTGTCTCAACTCGCCGTGGCCGCATGCGTGGCGGGAATCTTGGCAGGATGCTGCACGCCGCCCGAGACGGCGGCGTCGCGGCCGCTTACGATGATGAGCCTCAACATCCGCATCGGGTGCGGGCTGCACGATCCGTTCAAGCTGCCGAAGGGCAGCCTTGGGCATCTCCCGCAGTGCGCGGAGGTGATAAAGGCTGCGAATCCCGACTGGGTGGCCATCCAGGAGATCGACCGTTGCGCCGACCGCGTGGGCGGCGTGGACCAGACGGCCGAGCTCGCGAAGCTCTGCGGCATGAAGGGGACCTTCGTGAAGAAGGTGTCCCGGCCTGGCGGCGACTACGGGCTCGCCATCCTCTCGAAGGAGGAGCCGTTGTCCGTCTCGAAGGTGCTGATGCCTGGCTCGTCGCACACGCGCTGCCTGGAGATAGTGGAGTTCAAGGATTACGTCGTGGCATGCACGCACTTCCCGCTGAAGGAGGTTTTCCGCGACCGCGCGGCGGAGATCGTGCGCGTCAACCTGGCCGATCTCGGCAAGCCGGTCTTCATCGCCGGCGACTTCAACGCGCTGCCGGAATCAAACGCCATCGCGATCATGAAAAAGGACTTTACGATCCTGAGCGACGTGACACAGCCGACGTTCCGCGCCGACAATCCGACGAAGTGCATCGACTACATCATGGTCGACACGGCCCATGCCGACCGCGTCGAGGTCCTCACGCGCAAGGTGGTCGCCGCGCCAGAGGCGACGGACCACTGCGCGCTCGTCGTGACGGCCAACCTGCGGAAGTGACCGATGTCACGCATAGGCAAATTGATTTTCACTATCGTGCTCGCGAGTACGGCGCTGGTGGCCACGGGCGTGGAACTGGCGGACGAGTCACCGACGAGTGTCGTGCGCTGGATCTGCCCTAACGAGCCGTTTGCCGCCGGCATCGGAAAGATGCGCTACTACCGCAAGGCGTTCGAGACGCGTCCGGGGCTGGTGCGGGCTGAGGCAATGTGGTGGATTGACGATTCGGGCTGCGTGTACGTGGATGGCGGGAAGGGCATTCCCTCTTCGATGGTGGTTGACGAGCCGAAGGACCTTACCGGCGTGCTGAAGCGTCCGGGGCGGCACGTCCTGGCGGTGCAAGGGCGCAACATGGCCGGGAGCGGCGGGGTGTGCCTTTCGCTTGTTCTAACGTATGCGGACGGACGGCACGAGGCCGTCTATACCGATGACAGCTGGCGGTACACGTTGGACGCACAGGAGCGCGTCCCTCCCGGAACGTGCACCGGGGGAGGGTCGCGCTCCTGCGCGACCGCATCCGCTTGGACTTCGGTGGATTTCGACGATTCGGGGTGGAAGCGCGCGCGAGCTTTCGCCGACGTGCTGGCGATGCCATGGTCGACACTCGCCGACATGTCGAAGCTCATGCTGCCCGATGAGCGCGCGCGCCGAGACGCCATCCTTGCAGCGCGTCGGGTCCGCGTTGAGAAGGCGCTGAAAGCGATGGAAGTCGAGCCCAAGCCCATCTGCAAGATCGTCTACGAGAAGGGCAAGCCTTATTTCGACATCGGCGGCAGGCGGTTCGAGACTGCGTTCTACAACGCGTCGGAGAACTGGAACTGCGACAGCGCCGCCCTGCGGCGGCAGGCCGCGACGTTCCGCGACGCGGGGATGCATCTCTACGGCGTCGGCGTACGGGCGACGAACGTCTGGCGGGAAGACGGCTCGATCGACTTCGCCGACGCGGAGCGGAAGATACGAGACGTTCTGTCGATCGACCCCGAAGCCCGGTTCCTTGTCAGCATGGCCTGCGACTATCCCGTGAAGTGGTGGTGCCGCAGGCATCCCGACGAAATGGTCGGCTACGCGAACGGCGCGCCCGACCCTGCGATGGGCGACACGCTTCGGAACGTCCTGGCGCCGTCGTTCGCCTCGACTGCCTGGCGCCGCGACGTGACCGATTTCATCGCGCGTCTCGTGTCGCACCTCGAGTCGACGCCGTACGCCAAGCGGATCTACGCCTACCGTCCCGACTTCGGCGTGTACCACGAATGGCACTACTTCGGCATGGCGCGCCACATGCCGGACAACGGCAAGGCGATGACGGCGGCGTTCCGCCGCTGGCTCGAACGCGAATACAAGGGCGATGTCGCGGCGCTGCGCCGCGCGTGGAACCGGCCGGACGTCACGTTCGCGACGGCGGAGGTGCCGACTAAGGAGGAACGTCTGCGCACCTCGGCGGGCACGCTGCGCGATCCGGTGAAGGACCGTCCGACGATCGATTACCTGCGCTGCCATTCCGAGCAGGTGCGCGACTGCCTCTTCGACTTCAACCGCGCCGCGAAGGAGGCTTGCGGCGGGCGCGCGCTTCTTGGCAACTACTGCGGCTACTTCTTCGAGATGCCGTTTCCGGCCGAGGGATGGCACCTGGAGAACGAGGCGATTCTCGATTCGCCGTACGTGGATTTCCAGGTTTCGCCGTTTCCGTACCAGACTGTCGCGCGCGGCGGCGGCAACGGACAGTATTCGCGTCGGCTCCTGGAGGCGACGCGTCGGCGGGGCAAGCTCGCGCTGATGGAGGCGGACACCCGCACCACCTTGACAATCAGTCCGGGGTACCACCTTCACTCGAAGTCGCGAGCGGAAGACATCGCGCTTCTGGCACGTGATTTCGTTTCGACGCTCTGCTGGGGCTGCGGCTTCTGGTACTACGATTTCGGCCAGGGCTGGTATGACGCGCCGGAGTTCAACGAACTGTTCGGGAAGATATTTCCGATCCGTCGGGAGATCACCGACTGCCGCAGCATTTCCGAGGTGTTGGTGGTGGGTGACTACGAGAGCGTGATGCTCACGAATGCCGGATCCTCGCGGTTCAACGACGAACGGACCTCCGGACTCGTCAACGCGCTCGGCCACACGGGCGTTCCGTTCGATTCGGCGTCGGTCGCCGATCTCGCATCCGGCAAGCTGAAGGACTACAAGGTGTACCTCTTCTGCAACCTCCATTGGATGACGCCCGAGAAGGAACGTCTGCTGGCGCTTCTGCGCGCGAAGGGGAAGGCGGTCATCCTGCCCGAAGCGCCGCTGACGGAAGCCGAGCTGTGCAGACTGCTCGCGGCGCACGGCGTCCACATCTGGGACGACGATCCGCGCGACGTGATCTACGCGAACGCGTCCTGCGTGGCGTTGCATTCCGCCGTCCCCGGCGAGAAGACAATCCGTCTGCCGCGCCGCGCGAAGGTGACGATGCTATATCCCGAACGCCGCGAGATGTCGGCCGGCACCGACTGCATCGTCTTCACGCCGCCAGGCGACGGTTTTTCCACCACGCTCTTCCGCACGGAATGAGCGCGAATCTGCCTCCGACGAATTTCCCCTTGCCAGTTGGTCGGTGCGCCGTCTGCCCGTTTTTGCTACAATAGCGGCATGAGAAAACTGACAGTTGATCTGATGCTTGCTGTTGCCGCTGTCGTGGCGGTCGCCCAGGAGCGCATGCCGGCCCCTGAGCCGGCATTGCCGCCGCCGGTGATAAGGCCCGTGAACCTGCGGGCGGACGAGAAGCCCACGACGATCGCCTCCTACGCCGTGGAGGCGCGCGTGGCGGGCGCGTTCGCCACCGTGCGGGCGCTCATCGTGGTGGAGAACCCGAACTCGCGTCCGCTCGAGGGCGCGCTGGAGTTTCCGCTGCCTGACGGCGCGAGCGTGTGCGGGTACGCGCTCGACATCAACGGCGTGATGACCGACGGCGTTGTCGTGAGGAAGGAGAAGGCTCGCGTCGCGTTCGAGAAGGAGGTCAAGAAGGGCGTGGACCCGGGCCTCGTGGAGCATGTGCAGGGCAACGCGTATCGTACGCGCGTGTATCCGATTCCGGCGAACGGAGCGCGCCGCATCCGCGTGGACTACGTGACGCCGCTCGCGTTCGCGCCGAACGGCGACGCGGCGCTCGTGCTCGCCATGCCCCGCGTGCCTCTCAAGGAGCGCGCCGTGACGATCACGGTGCCCATGGGCGACGGCGTGCCGCAGCCGGTGCTGGGCGGGCTTGGCGACCGCAGGTTTGCCGCCGCCGAGGCCGTGTGGCGCAGCTCGGCCACAGACACTGACGTGACGCCCGCCGCCGACGTGACGGTGGCGTTGCCGGCATTGCCGGAGCGCCTGTGCACGGTGGAGCGAGTGAACGACGAGGTCTGGTTCGCTGTCAGCGACCGTCCGCCGTCCCTGGAGACGGCGAAAACAAGCCTGCCGAAGACGTGGCGCATCCTGTGGGACGCCTCCGGCAGCCGCACGGAGGCTGACGTGACGGCGGCGCGTGCGGTGATCGATCTTCTGCCGGAAGAGGCGTGCTACGAGCTGGTGGTGTTCCGCAACGCCGTGGGAAAGCCGCTCATCTGCGCGACGCGGAGCGAGATGGTCGCGGCACTCGTCCGCACGCCATGCGACGGCGGAACGGACTTCGCCGCGCTCGCGGCCTTCCAGAAAAAGAACCCCACGGAGAACCGCACGCTCCTCTTCACCGACGGCATGGACGTGCTGGGCGAGGGCGATATCGACTTCGGCGCCAACAAGCCGATCGCGGTGATGTGCGGCGCCACGAAAGACGGTTCCGCGCTGCGCCGTCTGTGCGGCGGCAAAGTGATCGACCTCGCCGTGAGGACGCCCGCGCAGGCGCTGGAGGAGATAGGGGCGCCGTCGCCGACGCTTGTCGGCGTGAAGGGCGACGGCATCGCGAACGTGCAGGGGATAGGACAGGCGGCGCGCGGGCGCGTGACGGTGCTCGGCCGCCTGACGGCGGAATCGGCCGAGGTGAGGCTCGACTACGGCAACGGACGTCTCTCGAAGCCGGCTTCGATCCGCCGCGCCGACGCGCGCGATGGCAAGACGTTGGCGACGGCATGGGCCGCGTCGCGCGTGAACGAGCTTTCGCCGCGCGCGGACGACAATGCGGAGGAGCTGCTCGCGCTGGGGCGGCGGTACGGGCTCACCAGCCCGGCCACCAGCCTCATCGTGTTCGAGAGCCTTTCGCAGTGGCTGGAGCACGACGTGGAGCCGCCCGAGACGGCGAAAGAGCTGCACGCGAAGTGGACGGCGCGTCGTCCTTCCGAAGCGCAGCGGCGCGAGGCGAAGGAACGGAAGCAGGCATCTTATCTTGCCCGCCTGAGGAAGGAGTGGGAGACACGCGTCAAATGGTGGAACGATCCGATTCCTCCAAAGCCGAAGACGCCGAAGAGCGGTCTCTTCGGAGGGGAGAGGCGGCGTTCGGCAGAGCATGGCGTAAATGCCTCGGCAATGGCGACAAGCGCGATGAGGTCGGCACGGGCTGTCGACTCTTTTGCCGCGGACGAGGCGGCTCCGATGGCGAGCGCGGCGGAAGAGCCTGCTCCCGCCATGGCCGAAAGGGCTGCTGCGGCACACGCACCGAGGGCAAAGATGGCGAATGGCGCGAAGCCGAGGTCGGCGGCGGCGACCGTGAAGCTGACGGCGTGGGATCCGCAGACTCCCTACCTGCAGGCGATCAAGGATGCCGTGGTTGCGCTGGGCGGAGGCGTGGGGGGCAACGAGGCGGTGAAGGCCGAGACTGCCTACGCAGAATACCTGGTCCAGCGGAAGAAGTACGTGGCGTCGCCCGCGTTCTACCTGGATTGCGCGGGCTACTTCTTTAGCATCAAGGCGAACGCGCTCGCGGTGCGCGTGATCTCCAACCTCGCCGAGCTGCGACTGGACGATCCGGGAATGCTGCGGACTTGCGCGTGGCGTCTCAGGGAGGCGGGCGAGCACGACGCGGCGCTGCCGGTCCTGAGGAAGGTTGCGAAGCTGCGTCCTGAGGAGCCGCATTCGTTCCGCGACTTGGCGATCACGCTGGAGGAGCGCGGGCGGCGCGACGCTAACGCCGACGACATCGCGGCGGCCATGGCGAACTACCACAAGACGGCCTTCACCGCATGGGACCGCGACAACGCGGTCTGGACGGCCCTCGTCGCCATCGAGGAGCTGAATGCACTGGTCGCGTGGAGCGGGCGGCAGACGTGGCCCGAGGGGAAGTCGCCGAAGGTGCCCGAGATGGACGATGTGTACCGCAAGCTGCTGGATCTTGATGTGCGAATCGCGCTCGCGTGGGACACGGACAACACTGACGTCGACCTGCACGTGCTGGAGCCGGACGGCGAGGAGGCGTTCTACCAGCACCAGCGGACCTCGACGGGCGGACTCGTCTCGCACGACGTCACGACGGGCTACGGTCCGGAGGAGTATCTCAAGAAGGACGCGGCGAAGGGCGCGTACAAGGTGCTCGCCAACTACTTCGGGTCGCGCCAGCAGACGCTGCTCGGGCCGGCGACCGTGACCGCGACCGTGTTCACCAACTGGGGCCGTGCGGACGAGAAGCGGCAGGTCCTCTCCCTGCGCCTGGACAAGGTGAAGGACAAGGTGACGGTCGGCGAGGTGACGGTGGAGTAGCTGGTGGAGAAGTTAGTAGATGGTAGTTGGTAGCCAGCCGCCCGCGCTTCGTACGGGAATGTAAATGAGGATTTGTCTCGTTGAAAAGGAAACAACCATAACAACTGATAAAAACAACTTTTGCTATCCGGGCGCAACTGCGCCCGGTTTCAAGAGCGCCGCGCGGTTGCGCGGCGAGAAAGAAGAGGTTGTTTTTACAAGTTGTTTCTGTTGTTTCCAAAAGAACTTTTAGGCAAAGTGATTAGTGGAAGTTTGTAAAAGAAGGAGAAACGATGAAAGCAAGGATGATAGCAGTTGCCGCCATGGCGGCAGTGGCCGCGCAGGCCGAGTTCAAGATCGACCGCACGGCGATGTCGAAGGAGTACTGGAAGATCTGGAACGACGACGTCCAGAAAAAGATTGATGCGGACATCGAGAAGTACCGCAAGGCGGACGGCGCGTTCGCGCTGGAGGGCGTGCCGGACGGCGCGGAGGTGAAGGTGGAGCAGCTGACGCACGCCTTCTTCTTCGGCGCGCACATCTTCAACTACGGCCAGCTCGGCAAGAAGGAGTGGAACGACCGCTACAAGGAACTTTACGGCACGCTCTTCAACTCGGCGACTGTGGCGTTCTACTGGCGTACGCTGGAGCCGTATCCCTACGCGCCGCGCTTCGCGGAGCGCTACGAGGACACGGAGAACTTCTGGAACAACTGTCCGCAACCGAAGGAGCAGCCGCACTGGCGGCGTCCGGCGGTGGATCCCGTGATCGACTTCCTGCGCGGACGCGGCTGCCGTATCCACGGGCACCCGCTCGTGTGGGGCAACACTTCGTGGCAGCGTCCCACGTGGATCTGGGACAGCTTCTGCCCCGAGTCAGAGAAGCGTGCGCTCGAGGAGCGCACGGGCGTGAGGATACCGTCCGCGAACTGGCGCCTGCCGGTGGGCGTGAGGGACTTCGAGTCGGGCGGCGAGTGGAACGCCGCGTGGAACAAGGTGTACAAGATGCTCTCCGAGGAGGAGATCGCGGCCCTCGTGCCGACCTACATCAAGGCCTACACCTACTTCCAGGAAAAGCGCATCCGCGACATCGGCGAGCGCTACGGGAGCCGCGTGGACTCGTGGGACGTGGTGAACGAGAGCGCCACCGACTACCACCGCTGGCAGGACGAGAAGGCCGTGCGCGGCACGCCGTGCCAGAAGAGCGTCTACGGCCTGATGCCGGGTGACTACACGTACAAGGGTTTCCAGTGGGCGGCGAAGTACATGCCGAAGACGGCGTGGCTGAACCTCAACGACTACAACATGGCGCCCTACTTCTTCAAGCAGGCGAAGGACCTCGAGGCGAACGGCTGCCGCGTGGACGTGGTGGGCTCGCAGATGCACCTCTTCAATCCGGCCGAGAGCGTGAACATCGCGCTGGGCAAGGGGCCGGAGCACCTGCGTCCCGAGGGCATCGCCGCGCGGTTCGAGCTGCTCTCCAACGCCGGCAAGCCCATCCACCTCTCCGAGATCACGATCACCGCGCCGGACATGTCGCCGAAGGGGCAGATGATCCAGGCGATCATCATGC
Source organism: uncultured Verrucomicrobiota bacterium (assembly GCA_946631535.1). The sequence goes on along the minus strand of CAMPAF010000015.1, from coordinate 3,590 downwards.
GCAACTGCTACCGCGCGTGGTTCAGCGTGGAGAAGATGAACGGCATCACGTGGTGGAACGTGGTGGACGACTGCGGCGCGCCGGGCGAGCCCTCCATCAGCGGCCTTTTCACGCGCGACATGCGCCCGAAGACGGCCTACTTCGCGATGGACGACCTCATCAACCGCGAGTGGAAGACCCAGACGACCGCGAAGGCGTCCGGCGGCAAGGTGTCCTTCCGCGGCTTCCGCGGACGCTACCGCCTTGCGTGGAAGGGCAAGGACGGCAAGGAGCAGACGAAGCTCGTCGAGCTGAAGTGACGTGGCTGGCCGTTGCGTTAGCGCCATGTTAGCGTTTCGCAGGAATGCGGCCAAACGCGCTTGCAACGGCACGGGCGATGCGGTATAGTCTTGGGCGTCATGAAATTCGTGAATCCATGGATGCTTGTTCTGGTTGCCCTCGTGCCCGTGGCGGGCGCGTGGTGGGTGTTCCTGCGCGCCCGCGCCGAGAAGCGGCTGGGCGGCCTGGTGGCGCCGGCCCTGCAAGGACGCCTGCTGCCGCGCAACCCTAGGCTCTTCAACCTCCAGGCGGCGCTTCTGCTGGCAGGGCTGGCGCTGGTCCTCTTCGCGGCGGCGCGTCCACAGTGGGGGCATTCCTCGCAGAAGATGCAGGCGCGCACGCGCAACGTGGTGGTGGCGCTCGACGTCTCGCGCTCCATGCTTGCGGCCGACGTGCGGCCCAACCGCCTGGAGCGGGCGAAGGCGGACGTCGCGGACCTGATCGACTCGCTCGAGGGCGACCGCTGCGCGCTCGTGGCGTTCAGGCGGACGGGCGTGCTGCTGTGTCCGCTCACCACGGACCATGGATTTCTCCGCAGCACGCTGGAGTCCGCGACGCCGGAGTCCGCGCCGCGCGGCGAGACGGACCTCGGCAGCGCGATCCGCACCTCGCTCGACGCGCTCGACCCGGCAGCGGACGACCACAACGCGATCATCCTCATCTCCGACGGCGGGGACCTGCGCGGCGGCGCGCGCGACGCGGCGCGTCTCGCCGCGAAGCGGAACGTGCCCGTGTTCACCGTCGGCCTCGGCAACCCGCGCGTGGAGTCGGCGATCCCCGACGCCTCCGGCAGCGGTTCGCAGCAGTACCAGGGAAAGGCGGTGACGACGAAGCTCGAAGAGGCGGCGCTCGCCGAGATCGCAAAGCTTTCCGGAGGACGCTACGTGCCGCTCGCGACGGCAGGCACGGCGGAGACGACGCTTGGCGCGATCTACCGCAGGTTCCTGCGCCAGGTGGCCGCGAAGGAGCAGGCCGAGGAGGAGGAACTTCGCGCGACGGAGCGCTTCGGCATCTTCCTTGTGCCGGGCCTTCTGCTCGTGCTGCTCGCGGGCATGTTCTCGCGCGGCCGCTTCGCTGGCCGCATCGCGCGCAAGGCGGCGGTGGCGGCGTGCCTTGTCCTGTGCGGCGGCATTCATGCCGCCGAAACCAACGATGCGCGGCGCGTTGAGGACAGCGCGCCCTACCGGGCGCCGGCCGCGCAGGACGACCGCGAGATATGGAACCAGGGCGTGGACTACTACAGGGCGGGCGACTGGACGAACGCGCTCGCGACGCTCCAGCCGCTCATGCTCAGCCGCACGCACGGCGCGAGGGCGAGCGAGGTGGTAGGCGCGATCCTGAACGCCGACGCCAAGCGGGAGCTCGCGCAGGCGAAGTCGGCGCAGGGCGTCCATGCCGAGGACGCGACGCTCGCGCCGTTGCGCCGCGCGTACTCGGCGCGGAACGAAGGCGCGTGGGCGATGCAGCGCGCCTTGCGCGCCGCGCCGGATGACCCGCGCGCGAACCGCAACTTCTCGCGCGCCATGGATGGTCTGAAGGAGCTGCGCGACGAGCTGCACGTGGAGGAAGTGCTGGCGAAGGCGAAGGGCAAGGACCCTAAGGCGCAGATGGCGGATGCGGCGCGCGAGGCGCTTGCGCTTCTGCGGGAGCAGGCCAGCGTGCTCACGAACGAGGCTGGAGTCGCCGTCGCGCGAAGCGAGGCTCTTGCGAAACGCGCGGAGACGCTGGCCGACGCCCTGATCCCTCTCAAGCGCACCGTCCTGGAGTCTGTCACGAACGAACAGCAGGCGGCGGAGATCGTGGGCGACGTGGAGGCGACGCGCGAGGCCACGTTGCGCGCGGCGGACCAGCTGGCGGACCTTTCTTCCGACGCGGCGCTTAGCCTTTCGACCTCCGAGAATGCGTTCCACCGCTACTGGAAGGGGATGCTTGATCCTGCGGGCGCGCTTGAGGAGGCGGTCGGCGCGCAGTCGAACGCCGTCGCGCGCGCCGAGAAGGTGAACGGGCGCGACTGGCAGCAGGAGGCGCTCGACTTCACGCAGATATTCGGCACGCGCTTCCCGGAATGGGTCAAGCAGCAGTGCGCGCAGGACATGTCGTTCAAGAGCAACGAGCCGCCGTACACCGTGCGCGTGGCGCAGGAGATCGGCAACGCGGCGCAGGAGATCGTGAAGAAGCAGCAGGCACTTTTGAAGGAGACCAAGGACGAGGATGCGTCCGTTGCCGTTGCTGGCCTCACGCGCGTGCGCGACCGGTTCGGACTTCTCGCTGCGGATCCGCGCCAGCTGGTGGCCGCCGACATCCTCATGCAGACGAACGCCTACAACGACGTGAAGCGCACGGACGGCTTCAGCTGGCAGAAGGACGCGTACGACCATACGCGCGCCTTCCGCGCCCGCTTCCCCGCGTGGGCGCAGCAGAAGGAGCAGGAGATACAGCAGAAGATCCAGAACGGTGACACGAACGCCGTGCCGTTCACGAAGGAGCAACAGGCGGAGGTCGCCGCGCTGGCTGCGGAGGTCGAGAAGAAGCAGCACTTGTGCCTCGAGAAGGAGCTGCCGCCGGAGCAGCTGGACGCCATAAACAAGCTCGAGCGGATCCGCGAGCTGCTGCCCAAGGACCCGAACGGCGGCGGGCAGAGCAACCAGCAGCAGCAACAGCAGCAGAACCAGGACCAGAACAAGGATCAGGACAAGAAGGACGACCAGGACCAGCAGCAGGACCAGCAGCAGGACCAGCAGAACCAGGACGAGCAGAAGGACGACCAGCAGCAACAGCAGGAGCAGAAGCCGCAGGCCGAGGAGCCGAAGGACGACAAGGAGGTGGAGGAGCTGCTGCGCAAGGCGCAGGAACGTTCGGACGAGCACGAGAACGACAAGAAGATGCGCATGCGCAAGATGCCGCCCTCGCCCAACGAACGTGATTGGTAGGCCATATTTCATTTTCGATATTCTTGTTCTCACACAGAGGCCAGAGACACAGAGTGGAGAGGAAGTGATTTAGAGATGGGGCTCCGCCCCATACCCCGAATACAGGTGAATCGTAAGTGATTGGCTGGCACTCGGGGCCTGGGGCAGCGCCCCAGCTACAAATCTCCCTCTGTGTGAGATCCCCACCCTCCGCCCTCACCTTTCACCTTTCACCCTTCACCTTTCACCTTTCACCGGGCGCATCTGCGTAATTCACCGCCGAGCCTTCTGATGATTGGAAACAACCCTTTGAAACAACTTGCCTTTGGCGCACGGGCTAACTCGCCCGTGCCCATTTGCCGA
>CAMPAF010000014.1 GCA_946631535.1 uncultured Verrucomicrobiota bacterium | reverse complement strand
CCACCTTCACGATCTTGTCCGGCAGGTCCTTCGCGACGAGCTTCTTCAGGCGGCGCAGGATGAATGGCTTGAGCTTGTGGTGCAGGCGCTCCTGCGCGGCGGCGCCGTCGGGGCCGCCCGCCTCGATGGGCTGCTGCACGGAGGCGTTGAACGCGTCGTAGCGGCCGAGGTAGTCTGGCAGCAGGAAGTCGAAGATGCTCCACACGTCTGCGACCGAGTTCTCCACGGGCGTGCCGGTTAGGACGAGCTTCTGGACGCTGTCGAGCTTCTTGGCGCTCTTCGCGTTGCGGGTGGAGCGGTTCTTGATGTGCTGGGCCTCGTCGAGGACAACCACGCTGAACTGGCGGTCCTCGTAGGCGTCCTTTAGATCGCGCTGCAGGAGGGCGTATGACGTGATGACCAGGTCGGCATCCTGAATCTTGCCGAAGACTTCCGCTCGGTTGGGGCCGGAGACGACGAGCCGCCTGAGCCACGGGGTGAACTTCTCCGCCTCGGCGTTCCAGTTGGCCACGAGCGAGGTGGGGCAGACGACGAGCGCGGGCTTGCCGCGCGCGGCGGGATCCGTGCGCTCGAGCGATATCCATGCGAGCGTCTGGAGCGTCTTGCCGAGGCCCATTTCGTCGGCGAGCAGGCCGGAGAGACCGCTCTTCTCGAGGAAGCGCATCCAGTACACGCCCTCCTTCTGGTAGGGGCGGAGCGTATTCTCGAGCGGGCCGAGGTCCACGGGTTCGTATCTTGCGCCCTCGTCGCGGTTGCGCAGGGCTGCGGTCTCGCGCCATGAGGGGGCGGCATCGTCCTCGAGCTCCACAACGTCGCCGAGGGCGTCGATGGCGCCCTTGACGTAGGGCGCGTATAGCGACCCCATGCGGAAGCGTCCCGGCGGCGCGTCGCCCTGGTGCGCGCAGTCGGCAAACACGCCGCGCATTTCCTCTATTATGCTGGTGTCGAGGAGGATGGGCTGATTGTCGCGGAGGATGTACGCGTCGCCGCGGTTGAGGGCGCCCTGCACCTCGGTGTCCGGCACTTTTTGTCCGTTCAGCTCGAAGGCGTAGCCCACGTCGAAGGCGCCGCGGGGCGCGTCGGACACCTTCACCGTTGGAATGACCATCGGGATCGAGTCCACCAACTCGGCCAGAGGCCCCTCGTAGTGGACCTTCCATCCGAGGCGGCGCAGCTGCGGCGCTCCAGTGCCGAAGAAGTTCAGAACATCGCGCGGCTCGTCGATGAACCAGCGCTCGGTGTTCTCGCCAGGCTCGAAACCGACCTTTCGCAGCTGCCCGAACACGGCCTGCTCCGCGTCCATGTTCCGCACGTGGTAGAGCAGCAGGTCTTCGGGGTCGGGCAGGCAGACCTTCTGGCCACCTGTTCCGCAGCGCACTATCTGGTTGCCGTAGTGGGCGCGGATCTCCACGCCCAGCGAAGCGCGCGAGCCGTGCACGTGCAGGTGGATGACGGGCTGGCCGGGAACGAACTTGAAGAGATCCTCAGACGGCGATATCTGCACCTCAATCTGCTTTCGCAGGAGCGGCAGATTCATGTTCAGGAAGTCGTACATCATCTCGCGCCCGATGATCTCGTCCTTCTGGTAGAGGCTCTGGAAGGGCTCCTTGAGGACGTTGGCGAGCGGGAAGAAGCGGGCAGGGCCGTCCTTGGGGTCAAGCGGCTCGCTCCATACGAATCCCTTCGAGCCGTGGACGACGAAGCGGTCGGCGGAGGCGATGTGCCTGAACGGCATCTCCGCGAACGGGAATAGCTCGAACTTGCCGCTCTCCTCGTAGTACTCGGCGCGCATGACGCAGCCGACGGGCTTCTCGCGCGACATGATGGCGAGGACGTTGAGGAAATCTGGCGGCGAGAGGTCTATGTCGCTCTTTGCGGGGCCTTCACAGATATCTTCTAGAACGCTTAGCAGGTTCTCCGCTCCGGAGGAGATGGCGATGGGCTCGCCGCCACAGAGGTCCTCTGGGCGGTGCCGCTGGCGGGCACCGTCGACGAAGGAGAGGTGCGCGTGAACGCATCCCTCGTAGAACTCCTTGAAGAAGTCACGTCCCCATGTGAACGACATGCGCATCGGCGTGCCGTCGGCGGCGCGCTGGATGTAGGCGTTAGGGTCGATTGACGCGATTCGGCGCGCCGCGCGCTGCTCGGCCTGGTACTTCTCCTCGGCCTCGGGATCGCTCATTCGGCACATCAGCATGAGGGCAATCGCCACCACGTGCGGGCAAACCATTCCGAACTCCTGGTTCGTGCGGCACGGGCACTGCGACTTGATGCGTCCGTTCGGCAGCAGCTCGAAGCCGGTCTTCATGTTCCAGCCGCTCGGAAGGGCGATCTCGCCGGTGGCGATGGCGTTGCTGTCGTCCCAGTCGGCCTTGAGGACCTGCCCGCGCTTTGCGAGCATGAGGGCCTGGTTGAACACGTCCGCGCCGCCCCAACCTATCAGTTGCTCGTTCGAGAAGTCCTTCGGGTTCATTGTGATGCTGCCGCTTGAAATTTGGCATAGTTTACAATAGCCTTTTCGGGGTGTCAAACGGTCGGGACCGCCGAGACCGCCGAGACCGCCGGGACCGCCGAGACCGCCGGGAATGGAAACCGGGGATTGGCATACAGGTGCCGATGTGGTATGATAGCCGGCATGAAAAATACCATGCTTGGTCTGGCGGCTGCGGCCGCGCTGTGTTCCTTCTCCCTAGAGGCGAAGGTCGATTTGGGAGTTCCGTTCGCTGACGGCGCAGTCCTCCAGCGCGGACGCGAGGTGCCGGTGTGGGGCACGGCCGACCCCGGCGCGAAGGTGAAGGTGTCGTTCGCGGGGATGACGCGCGAGGCGACGGCCGGTGCCGACGGCAAGTGGTGCGTGAAGCTTGGGGCGATGGGCGCCTGCTGCGAGGGGCGCACGCTTTCGGCGGAGTCCGGGGGCGCCGTGGCGTCCGCGAAAGACGTTCTAGTGGGCGAGGTGTGGTTCTGCTCCGGGCAGTCCAACACCGAGCTGCCGCTCTGCGGCAGCAACCCGCACTTCCGCGACGCGAAGGGCGCGATGCGCGCGGGCATGACGCGCAAGCCGCTCATCCGCTTCTGCTGCCAGAGCAACTACAGGACTAGCGTCGAGCCGAAGAAGACGGCGGCGCTGCCGGTGGTGTGGCGCAAGTTCACGCCGGAGAACCTGCGTAACCCGAGCTTCTCCGCGATGGGCGTCTACTTCGCGCTGGAGATCCACAACGCGATCGGCATTCCCGTTGGCATCGTAGGGGCGTACTGGGGCGGCACGCGCGTGGAACCGTGGACCCCTGCGTGCGGCTTCGAGACGGTCGCGTCCTGCAAGGGCCTCGCCACGCAGACGCTGCTGGATCCCGCCGCCTACAAGGCGCAGAAGGACGCCGGCAAGGCCAATTTCCGCATCCAGGACCAGCCTCGCGTGCTGTGGAACGAGATGGTGGCGCCGTGGACGCCGTTCGCGATCCGCGGCTTCATCTGGTACCAGGGCTGCTCCAACGCCAGCGAGGGGCACGGCTACGCGGACAAGATGCACGCGCTCTACAACGGCTGGGCCAAGGAGTTCAAGAACCCCGACCTCAAGCTCTACTTCGTGCAGCTCGCGCCTTGGGGCTTCGACAAGATCGCGACCATCCAGGAGGGACAGGCCATATTCGCCGCCGCCGAGAAGAACGCCGGCATGGCCGTGATCAACGATCGCGGCAACCTCGCCGACATCCACCCGAACGACAAGGAGACCGTCGGGCAGCGACTCGCTCTCCTCGCCCTCAAGCGCGACTACGGGTTCACGAACATAAAGGCCGATTCTCCCACGCTCAAGAGCTGGAAGATAGAAGGCGACAAGTTCGTGCTCTCCTTCAACGACGTCGAGAGCTGGTACCTCTACAACTGGGACTGGGCGGTCTCGTCCGGCTTCGAGATCGCCGGCGAGGACGGCAAGTTCGTGCCCGCGAAGATCGACAACCTGAAAGTGAAGGACCAGAAGGGGTACCAGTCCAATGGTGTCATCCAGGGCAAGGACCTCGTGGTGCGCGCGGACGGCGTTGCGCAGCCGAGGAAGCTCCGCTACCTCTTCTCGCGCCCGTGGTACGGCGCGCTGCACAACGAGGCGGACCTGCCGCTTGGCGCGTTCCACATCGGCGACTAGGGGACGAGACGGTAAACTCCGCCTTGCTTTTCGGCGGGGTTTAAGGTAGAATGGCGTCGTTTCGCACCAGCAATTTCTAAAACCGAACAAAGGAGAATACGATGAACGCAGACGTGAACCGTCGAGAGTTTGTGAAGATCGGCGCCGCAGGCGCCGCCATGGCCGCGTTGCCAGGCATCCTCAGGGCGCAGCAGGCGCCCGGCGTGGCCGCAGGCAGGTACTACCGCGCCAACGAGACGGTACGCGTGGCTTGCGTGGGCTATTCTGACCGTTTCCGTAGCTCGCTGCTGCCGTGCTTCCTGCATCACAACAAGGAGCTGAACTTCGACATGGTGGCCGTGGCCGACCTCTGGAAGAAGCGTCTCTTCGAGAAGGCCCAGCCGGAGCTCGAGAAAAGGCTCGGCCACTCGATCGCCACCTACTCAAGCGACATGGCGCTCTACGAGCAGGCGAAGGACGTGGACGCCGTGATCATCTCCACGGCCGACTTCCAGCACGCGCAGCACGCCTGCCACGCCGTGATGGCGGGCAAGGACGCCTACTGCGAGAAGCCGCTCGCCGAGGACATGTACTCCGCCAACATGCTGAAGGACGCCGTGGACGCCAAGCGCGCGGCCGGCTTCGTGCCGGGCTCCGTCCTCCAGATCGGCTCGCAGCGCCGCTCCGGCAAGAAGTACATGGCCGCGAAGGAGTTCATCAACTCCGGCAAGTTCGGCGACATCTCCTACGTGGACCTCCGCTGGAACGTGAACCAGCCCAAGCGCTGGCGCCGTCCCGAGGCGCTGATCGCCTCGCTCAAGAAGGAGGACGTCGACTGGAACATGTGGCTCCTCGACCGCGATCCCGCCAAGTATCCGTTCGATCCGCGCAAGTATCTCGAGTTCCGCCTCTTCTGGCCGTTCAGCTCCGGCACGCCCGGCCAGTGGATGTGCCACCAGATCGACACGGTCGCGTGGTTCATGGACATCCCCTACCCGAAGAGCGCGATGTCCTCGGGCGGCCTCTACCAGTGGGTCGACGGCCGCATGAGCTACGACACGTTCACCACGGTGCTCGAGTACGGCGAGAGCGGCGTGAAGGGCAAGGGCTTCCAGTGCGTGTTCCAGAGCCACCAGACGAACTGCGGCGGCGGGTCGAACCCGAACCGCGAGTCCCCGATCGAGAAGTACTTCGGCCCGAACGGCTGCGTGGACATGGGCAAGGGCATGGTCACGAACGAGGGCGTCGAGACGAAGAAGGGCTGGACGGAAGAGGCGCTTCCCGCGCCGAAGGAAGAGGTCGTGACGAGCGCCAACACCGGCGGCGACCAGCTCACCTCCGCGCACATGCGCAACTGGATGGAGTGCGTGCGCGCCCGCAAGAACCCGAACGCCCCGATCGAGGCCGGCTACTCGCACGCGATCGCGCTCATCATGGCGAACGCCTCCGCCCGCACGGGCATGCGCGCCACGTTCTGCCCGAAGTCGCGCCAGGTGATGGTGGGCGGCAAGCCGTTCGTGGGCTACGCCTCCACGGTCTGCGGCTGCGCGAAGTGCTGAGGTGACGGATAAGGGCCAGTGGAGCAGGAAATGGATAATATAAGGACCATGCTGTTCTGTGGGCTGCTGCTGGCCACGCTGGCAGGGGCGGCCGCGCCGTCGTTCGAGAAGGTTCCGGACGAGGCGCGGATCGCACTAAAGGGCACGCGTGGCAAGCCGACCAGCACGGGGCTGGTGTTCGTGAACGGACACTTCCTGAAACCGCCATACATTATGGCGCGCTACGGTACGGCGATATTCGTCAACAACGTGCAGGTGACTGACCAGGTCGTGCCTTGGCGGTCGTTCCTCGCGACGCAGCCAGGGGCGGCGCCGGCCGCGGCGCCCGCTCCTGCTCCTGCGGCTCCGGCGAAAAAGGCGACGGCCATCGACGACCTTTTCGACGACGCTCCTGCGCCTGCGGAGAAGCCTGCCGTCGAGTCGGCTCCGGCCGCTGGCGCCAGCAGCTCGTTCGAGATGAACGCGCGGGCAAAGCAGCTACTGAAGCGGATCAACGACCAGCGCACGGCCCTAAACCGTCGCCTGCGCAACGGCGAGACCTGCTTCTTCGGCAAGAGCTACGCCCGGGTGGACGTTCCGCAACGCCTGGGCCGCGACCTGATCGCCGTGCTGCCCGAGGCGATGCGCGACGCGGCCGACGGAGCCGACCTCTACAACCGCATGAGGGCAAAGGGCTTCGTGTTCCTCAACGCCCAGCTCTGCGCAGAGCTGATCGCGAACAGGGTTGACTACACCGAGCTCGTCGAGCGGCGCAAGAAGCTCAAGGAGGAAGAGGATCTCCAGAAGATGCTCAACAGCAGGCAGAGGATCGCGCCGTGAACGAGGCGCTTGCGCGTTTCGCGGCGGCGGCGGCATCGGTCACCGACCGTGCGGAGATGGAGACGTTTCTCGCCGAGCTGCTGACGCCGAACGAGCTTCACGACCTGGTGCTGCGCTGGGAGCTGCTAGAGCTGCTGGAGCAGGGAGTGTCGCAACGGCAGGTGGCGGCGGCGCTGGGCATTTCGCTCTGCAAGATCACGCGCGGCGCGAAGATCCTCAAGCGCGCGGGATCCGTGTCCGCGCGGGTCCTCGAGCACATGAAGTCCGCTAGCCAGGAGGAATCCGATGCTGGAGCTGACCTCGCCGTCAAATCCCCGGATAAAGCGCGTCGTTAAGCTGCGGTCGCGCGCGTTCCGCGAGGAGACGCGCGAGATGATCGTGGAGGGATACCGCGAGTGCCGCCGCGCGCTGGACAACGGCTATCGCCCGTACGCCATCTACCACTGCCCGGAGCTGTACCTCAAGAACGAGAACGAGCCCGCGCTCGTGGAGGAGTGCGCCGCGGCGGGGGCCGAGGTGCTCCTCTGTTCGAAGATCGCCTTCCTCAAGATGGCATACAAGGACCGTCCGGACGGCCTGCTGATGACCGGTCCGCACATAACGCGGCGGCTGGACGATCTGGATCTGCCGCCTCACGCGCTGGTGATCGTCACCGAAGCCATCGAGAAGCCGGGCAACCTTGGGACGATCCTGCGCTCTGCGGACGCCGCGGGCGCGAGCGCCGTGATCGTGTGCGACCGCACGACGGACATCCACAACCCAAACGTCGTGCGCGCATCCACGGGCACGATGTTCTCTGTGCCGGTGGTGGAGGCATCCACGGCCGAGGCGATATCGTGGCTCAGGGCGCACGGCTTCAGGATTCTCGCGGCGACGCCGCATGCGGAGAAGCTGCACTTCGAGGTCGACCTCACGGGGAACGTGGCGATCGCGGTCGGGGCCGAGCAGTACGGGCTGACGGCTACGTGGATGGACAACGCGGACATCCGCGTGCGCATCCCCATGCTTGGCCTCGCCGACTCGCTGAACGTGAGCGCCGCGACGACGATCCTCGTGTACGAGGCCGTACGCCAGCGCATCGCCGCCGGCGTGGCTGCGGTGCCTGAGTTCGTCCCGTGGCACGGGGAAGGGCGGCACGACCACTGAACGGAACCTATCAATGACTGTTGACGAGGCATACGACCGCATCTGCCGGGCAATCGACGCCGGACGCCCGGCGAACGGGTATCTTGTCGTGGGCGGCTTGCGCGGCTTCGGCGGCGAGCTTGCGGACCGCGTGCTGGCGCATCTCTTCGGAGATGGCGACCTTCTTGCGCATCCCGACATCCACCGCCTTGCGCCAGAGAAGAAGAGCCGCATCATATCGGTGGATGCGATCCGCACGAGGCTGATAGCTCCGATGGACATGACGTCTTTCCAGGGCGGCTGGAAGGCTGGGGTCATCTTCGGGGCGGACCTGCTGCGCGAGGAGGCGGCCAACGCCTTTCTGAAGACGCTTGAGGAACCGCCGCCGCGGTCGCTGTTCCTGCTTCTTACCGAACGGCCGGAAAGATTGCTGCCGACGATCGTGTCGCGCTGCCAGCGGGTCGATCTGCCGGACGCGCGTGCGCGCCAGCTGGACGAGCCGTGGCGCGGACGGGTGATCGGCATCCTGGCGTCCGAGGCGCTGAAGGGGCAGGCGGCGAAGGCCGCCGCCGCCGCGCGGCTCATGGCCATCCTTGAGGAGCTGAAGGAGAAGGCCGAGGAACTTGTCGGCGACGAGGTTGCCGAGACCGACGACGGCGCGGGCGAGGAGGCGTCGAAGGATGCCGTTGAGGCACTGATATCGTCTCGATACCGCGAGTTCAGGAGCGACTTCACCGCCACGGTCATGAGCTGGTTCCGCGATCTCATGGCCTTGCGTGCCGCGCCGCCGTCCCACTCGTCCTACGACGAGTCGGGCGCTGGCATGCCGCTCGTGAACGAGTCGAAGAGGTCCGTCCTTGAGACGCGTGCGGCGCGGCTCACGCGTGCGGCGGCGTTCGCCAACATAGAGGCCGTGGAGGAGTTCGCCACGTCGCTTGAGCGCAACCTTCCGGAACTGGCTGTGCTGGGGTTTCTGATGGACCGGCTGGCGTTCGGAACGGAGGGGAAATGACGGACGCGCCGCCGCTTCTCGCGAGGGTGCAGATGCCTGAGAAGGGCGTCTTCGCCGTGCGATGCCCCAACTCCGGCTTCGCGAAGGGGCGGGCCGTGGTCGTCAACCTCGGATACGGGCCGGACCTCGGCATGGTGCTGGGGCTTGAGAACTACGATCCGACCGTGCACGGGCCGTCCGTGCCGGGATACCAGCTTGTGCGGGCGAAGACAGACGATGATGCTGCTGCAGAAGAGGCCAACGCTCGGCGCTGCGAAACGTGGAAGGAAGAGTTTCTCGTCCTGGCGCGGGAGAAGGCGGACGACATCCGCATCCTGCACATGCGCCTTTCGCTTGGTAGGCAACGTCTGTTCGTGTGGTACGCAACCTCCGTGAAGCGTTGCGATCTTACAGCCCTCGCGAGGGATTTCGGCCAGCGTCGCAACGTGCAGGTGTTCGTGCGGCAGCTGGGACCACGCGACGAGGTGTGCCTGGTGGGCGGGCTGGGTCCCTGCGGGCGGCCATGCTGCTGCGCCACGTGGCAGACGCGCTATCCGACGGGACTGACGCCGGACCGCTTCAGGGGCAAGGACTGCGCCTCTGCACAGGTCAACGGCATCTGTGGCAGATACAAGTGCTGTCTGGCGTTTGAGGGTTAGGAGGTTGGGTAGTTAGGTGGTTTGGTGGCTGGTTTGAGGGAATGTCGGATGTTGAACGTCGAATGTCGAAAGGAGAATTGTCGAAAATGAAAAAGGTACTTCTGCTGAACGGGCCGAATCTGGCGCTGCTGGGGACACGCGAGCCGGAGATATACGGCCGGACCACGCTGGCGGACATCGTGGAGACGGTGAAGGCGGCGGCGAAGGCGAAGGGCATCGAGGTGGACGCGTTCCAGAGCGACGTCGAGGGAGAGCTTGTGGCGGCGATCGGCCGGAGCCGGGGCGCGTACGACGCAATCATCATCAATCCCGCCGCCTACACCCACACGTCCGTGGCGATCCATGACGCCATCAAGGCGAGCGGAGTGCCGACGGTGGAGGTGCATCTCTCGAACGTGTATGCGCGCGAGGGCTATAGGCACGAGTCGCTGACGGCTGGGGTTTGCGTGGGGCAGATATGCGGGTTTGGCCCAGCCGGATATCTGCTGGCGCTTGAAGCCCTTTCGCGTGATCGCTGAAAATGGTAGAATATCCCATCGCATGAGACGGATGCTAGAGTTCCTGAGACCGTTCCGCGCGCCGTGGCTGCTGGCTTTCGGCGCGGCGGCGTGCCTTTCCGTCGTCGCGGTGTTGTGGGGTGGCCTCAACCAGGACGAGGGCTGGTACCTGTACGCGGCGCAGCTGGTGCATGACGGGAAGCTGCCGTACAGGGACTTCTTCTTCACGCAAGGGCCGACGATGCCGTTCGTCTATTCGGTGCTCTCGCCCGTCTGGCGGCTGGCAGGGTCGCCGCTCCACGGTCTGCTGGGCGGGCGCGTGGTGACGTTGGCGTTTGGTCTCGCCGCGATTCTGGCGGCCATTTCGCTCGTGCGACATTTAGTTCCAGAGAACAGGCGGGGATTGGCGGGCCTCGCGGTTTTCGCGATGCTGGGGTGCAACCTGTACCACCTTTACTTCACCACGATACCGAAGACGTATGCGCTCGGCGGGCTTTTCGTGATGGTGGGATTCCTGATGCTTGTGCGCGGACTGAAATCCGCCAAGCCGATATTAGGGAATATCCTTTTGTTCGCGGCGGGGCTGTCGCTGGCGTTCGCCTCGGGCACGCGGATATCGCTCATGCTGATCCTGCCGGTCGTCGGGTTGGCGCTTCTTCTCCGCTTCAGGGAGTTCCGCTGGAGTTTCCTTTGGTTCGGAGTTGGCGGTGCGCTGGGGCTTTTCCTGACCTACGGTCTCTTCGCCCTCGACCCTCCGTCGCTTCGCGCGCTCCTTGCGGCGCAGGGCTACCATGCGGCGCGCGGGGGATTCGATCCGTTCTTCGCGATCGGATCCGTCTCGCGGCTCCTGCGCGGCTATGCGGCGCTGTGCGTGCTTGGCCTGGCTGCATTCCTCAAGCCGCGGACCGAGGACAGTACGGTGGCCGACGGAGCGGCAGCGCGCGTGACGCTGTGGGCCCTCGCCGGCGGGCTCGCGGCCGTGTTCCTTCTGCAGCTCAGCGCGCCGTTCCCTTACGATGACTACCAGGTGCCGATAATGGGGATGCTGGCGGTGATCGTGGCGGCCTGGTTCGCGAGGGCATGCGGCGACGATGCCGTCGGCACGCGCGCGGCATGGTTCGCGGTCCTGGTGGCATGCGGCATCTCCTTCGTCTCTCCGCTTCTGCAGGAGTGGGCCACGTACAGCCAGGACAGGTTCTGGAGCCAGAAGAAGGAGCAGACCGAACTGGCGAAGCTGCGCAGGATCGGGCGCGAGGTGGAATGCCTGGATCCTGGCGGCAAGACCATCCTGACGCAGGATCTCTACCTCGCCATCGAGACTGGCCGCATGGTGCCGGAAGGGCTCGAGATGGGGCCGTTCTCGTACTTCCCCGACTGGCCGACCGAGAAGGCGCGTTCGCTGCATGTGATGAACCGCGAACTCATGGCCGAGCTTCTGGAGTCTGCGCCGTGTCCGCTCGCGGCGTGCAGCGGCTACGCGTTCGCGATCGAGGCGCCGTCGTGCAGGGAGACACCTTTCGACGAGCAAAAGCGCTATTTCGAGGTTCTTAAGAAGGGCTACGAGCTGGCGGACACTGAGCCGCGGTTCGGGCAGAACGCCACGACGCTGCTGCTGCTTAAGCGTCGGGAGGCCGGCAAATGACCCCTGACGAGGTGAAGTCGCTGCCCAGCGGGGAACTGCCCGCTCTAGCTTCTGAGGTGCGGCGGCGGATGCTCGAGTCGGTGTCGAGGAACGGCGGGCATCTAGCCTCTTCCCTCGGGGCGGTGGAGCTGGCGATTGCCCTGGTGCGCACGTTCGATCCCGCAAGGGACCGCGTGCTGTGGGACGTGGGGCATCAGGCGTATGCGTGGAAGCTGCTCACGGGGAGAGGCGAGCGGTTTGACACGCTCCGTCGCTTCGGCGGGATATCGGGTTTCCCTAATCCGGACGAATCTCCCTGCGATGCGTTTGTGGCAGGGCATGCAGGAGCGGCGCTGGCGGCGGCGGAAGGGCTGGCCGTGGCGCGCGACCGCCTGGGCGGCAAGGAGCATGTGGTCGCAGTCGTTGGCGACGCGGCGCTCGCGAACGGCATGGCGCTGGAGGCGCTTAACGATTGCGCGAAGCGGACGGAGCGCCTGGTCCTGGTGGTCAATGACAACGGTTCCGCGACATCCGTCGCTCCGATCGCCGCGTTGCTCGAATCGGCAGGATTCGAGGTCACGAGGCACATTGACGGGCACGACATTGCGGCGATGGAGGATGCGTTCGCGATGGCAAAGGCGGCCCACGGGCCGATCGCCGTGCGCGTGACGACGGTCAAGGGAAAGGGGTTCCCGCCTGCGGAGGCGGATCCCACGGCATGGCACGGAGTGGGACCGTTTGAAATC
The DNA here is from genome assembly GCA_946631535.1 of uncultured Verrucomicrobiota bacterium. The sequence continues at coordinate 9,292 of CAMPAF010000014.1, read as the reverse complement.
GGCGGCGGTGCGGCACCGCGTCCGGCGTCTGGATGGTCAGACGTGTTCGGGGCGGCCGTCTGTGCGGCGGCGCGTCGCGATTCGAGAGTCTGCGCGCTTACTGCGGCAATGCGGGAAGGGACTGGGCTCTCGTCGTTCGCGAAGGAGTTCCCCGACCGTTTCTTCGACGTTGGCATCTGCGAGGAGCATCTGGTGACGTTCGCCGCAGGCCTCGCGAAGGGAGGGATGAGACCGGTGGTGGCGGTGTACTCCACCTTCCTGCAGCGCGCAGTTGACCAGGTGATGCACGACGTGTGTCTGATGAACCTGCCGGTGGTGTTCGGAATCGACCGGGCGGGAGCGGTTGGCGCTGACGGGCGGACGCACCACGGCATGTTCGACATCCCGATGCTGCGCTGCCTGCCGAATCTCTCGATACTCCAGCCTAAGGACGCGGCGGAGCTGGCGTCCATGGTGGATGCGGCGCTGGCACGGAACGCGCCGACGGCGATCCGCTACCCGCGCGGCGTGCCGCGCGTCTTTAAGAACATTAAGGGGGTTAAGGCCTTTAAGGACTCTAAGGACGTTAAAGACGTTAAGGACTTTAATGGCCTTAAGTGGGGGAAGGCAGAGCAGATTTCTAGTCCCGACGCGCCTATCCAGCTGTGGGCGCTTGGCGACCAGGTGGCGAAGGCGCTGGCCGTGGCGGCATCGCTTGAGGCGCGAGGCGTGCAGGCGGGCGTCGTCAACGCGCGGTTCGTGAAGCCGTTCGATGCCGATCTGCTCGCGCGCCAGCGCTCTGGCGGCGCCAGGATCGTCTCCTTGGAGAACGGCGCGGCCGCAGGCGGTTTTGGGGAGGCGATCGGCGCAGACATGCGCTTCGGCTGGCCCGACGAATTTGTGGCCCATGGTTCCGTGGCAGAGCTGGAGGCCGCACACGGACTCACGGCGGAGGCAATTGCGGAAAGCATCCTGCGCGACGGGCCATTCGAGGGGAACGGCCGGCCATGACGGTTGCCGCGTACGCGAAGGTCAACTTCACGCTGGAGGTGCTCGGCGCCCGTCCGGATGGTTACCACGACCTTCGGTCGGTGGTGGTGCCGATTTCGCTGGCGGACGAGGTGACGCTGGAGCCAGCGGACGAGGTGACGCTGGACTTAGGGTCTTTAAGGTCATTAAAGTCTTTAGGGTCATTAGAGTCGGAAGAGACCCTAAGGGTCTTAACCACCTTAACCACCTTAAATACCTTAAATACCTTAAATACCTTAACCACCTTAAACTCTTTAAGGACTTTAAACACCTTGAAGGCCGAGGACAACCTGGCGGTGCGGGCGGCAAGGCTAATGCAGCGCGTGAGCGGCAGGAAGGAAGGGGTTGCCATCACCCTTGAGAAGCGCATCCCGGTAGGCGGAGGGTTGGGCGGCGGCTCGGCCGATGCGGCTGCTGTGCTGAACGGACTTAACGAGATGTGGGGACTCGGCATCCCAAAGCCCGAGCTTGCGATCCTTGGCGCAGAAATCGGTAGCGACGTGCCGGCGCTCATCCTAGGCGGCCCTGTGCTGATGGAAGGCCGCGGTGAGCAAGTTTCACCTTTCACCATTCACCCTTCACCATTCCACCTGGTGCTGGCCAATTCTGGGGTGTTCTGTTCTACGGCGGAAATTTTCAAGGCATTCGCATCCCTCTTGCCGAACCGCCCCGAAATACTCTATAATATCCGCCTTGCGATGCAGGCGGGCGACGATGCCGCCGTGGCCCGGGCGCTACAGAACGATCTGGAGGCGACGGCGACGCGGCTGCATCCGGAGATCGGCGCGGCGCGGCGGCGGCTTGAAGAGGCCGGGTGCCTTGGCGTGTCGATGAGCGGAAGCGGAGCGACGGCCTTCGGGATCGTGCGCGACGCGGCGGAGTCCGAATGCGTTGCGAGGAGGCTTTCGGAGGACGGCCTATGGGCCGTTGCCGTGGAGACTGTCCGGTGATGTAATGGCAGCATAGGGGTTTTTGATACCCTTCGAGGTGGTTCGAATCCACCCCGGACAACCAGAGGAAGCCAAGGCCGCCGCGGGCGTTTGACACGGTCTGTGGATTGTGCGATAATGTGGCCATGAATTCATTGAGCTCTTTTTCGCAACCGAAGGTGCCGCCGCAGGATGGACAGGCGGTTTCTGATGGCGTGGATCCTGCGGCGCTCATTGCTGCCCGCAAGGCGGCAGTGGATCGTAACCGGAGGCAGGCAGCGCGAATCTCGTTGCTGCAGGATGTGTTGCGCATCTTCGGTGTGCTTGCCTTGATTGCGGGTATTGCCTGGTTCTCACATATGAAGCACCAGCAGCACATGGAGGAGGAGCGCTTAAAGGCCGAGCGCGAACAGGCGGCGCAGGTTGCGCGCGCGAAAGAGCGGGAGGCGGAAGCTGCGCGGCTGGAAGCGTTGCGCAAGGCACAAATGGAGGCCAAAAAAGCTGCCGATGAAGAGGCTAGGCGGCGCGAACAAGAGAGGCGGCAAGAGGCGGAACGCAAGGCCGAAGTGCAGGCCAACATCAAACGCTATCAGGCTGCCCTAGGCCGATTTAAAGGCGCAGTGCTCGACCTTCTCTCGGCGGCACCGCCGTCGGACCTGCCTGCGAAAGTCACGCACGAGACATGGTTCTCATGTGTCGTGCCAGGCGGTCGTTCGGGCAGCGTGCTTTACGAGATATTCGCATCGCCTGGCCAGACCCTCCGTGTTACGCGCCTTGACGCCGATGGCAAGGTTGAGGATGTCCCGTTCGAGGATTTCAACCGTCAGGTGTCGAAAGAGCCATATCTGCTGTCGAAAGGTTCGTATTGCTACTACAACCCGGCCAACGGAAGGCGATGGGAGTTGCGAGTGCCAGTGCTCGCCGAAGGAGAGACGCTGGATCCGTCTCGCGAAGACTTTAGGGATCTCTACAACATCGTGCGCCGTATGAACCTCGTGACGTCTGCGCTTACCTACAGCGTGTCATTCCGGGACTTTGGCGGCGGCGAGACCAGGCTCGTGACCGTTCCGTTCGGCGGTACCGTCACGCGCAGCGCCGTGCAAAGAGGGCTTCAGTCAGCGGTGGGCTCGCAGCGGCGGCAAGACGACAACGCCTTGCGCTCGCGCATGGAACAGGGGAGCCTCATAATCCGCAGGGGAGGGGTGAGACGATGATACCTGCACTTGAGAACCTCTTTGCATATTGCGTGGCGTTCAATGCGAGCGACATACACCTGTCGGTTGGCGAGCCGCCACGATTCCGCGTGCAGGGCCGGCTCTCGCCACGTCCCGACTTCGCCCCGCTTGATGCGCGCACAGTTGACGAGATCGCGATGGAGCTTGGCTTGTACACATTGCCGCTGGGATGTCCGGACGGTACGGAGTTGGTGCGCAAGACGCTTGTGCGGGATGGGGCCATCGATGGGGCCGTTACCGCGCCTGACGGACAGCGCTACCGCTTCAATATCTTCCGCCAGCAGGGACGTACGTCCGTCGCGCTGCGCCACCTCAGCGGCGAGTTCAGGTCGTTGCTCGAACTAGGTTTGCCGCCGCATATCGCTGATTTCTGCCAGGAACGCGACGGGCTTGTGGTCGTGACGGGGCCTACCGGCAGCGGGAAGTCGACAACGCTCGCCACGCTCATCAATGACATCAACATGGCGCGAGAATGCTTCATCGTGACGATTGAGGATCCGATCGAATTCGAGCACAAGTCATGCCGTGCGCTGGTCAACCAACGTCAGGTCGGACGCGATGCGCGTGGCTTTAACGAAGCCTTGGTGGAGGCGATGCGACAGGATCCTGACGTGATACTTGTCGGCGAGATGCGTGACATGGAGACGGCACGAACTGCTTTGCGTGCCTCAGAGACCGGGCATCTCGTCTTCACCACGCTTCACGCAGGCGATTGTGTCGGTGCCATTGAACGTCTCATTGCGGTATTCCCGGCCGACGAGCAGTCTTCGGTGCGACATCAGCTTGCGATGGTGCTACGTGGCATCGTGGCGCAACATCTGTTGCCGTCCGCCGATTGTAGACGCCGTCATGCGGTTACGGAGGTGTTGGTCAACACGGCGGGTGTCGCGAACCTGATTGCGACCGGCCGCACTTCGCAGATTCCGTCTGCCATAGAGACCGGTGCCAACGTGGGCATGCGGTCGATCGAGGAGTCGCTTGCGGAGCTGCTTCTCAGTGGGGCCATCACGGAACGCGCGGCATACATGCTCACCCGCAATCCCGAGACTCTTCAGCGCCGCCTCTACGGTCTTGGGGAAGACGAATGATTGGCATCTGCTGGGCGAGGAAGGGCGCGGCGGCGGACTGGAGCTCGGCGAGGGTGCGGATCTCGTTCAGGCGGCGACGGAACTCGCCCACTCCTGGACGGCCCTTGAAGTAGTGGAAGAGGTGCGTGCGCACGAATCCCAGCAGGTAGTCGCCGAGCGCAGGCACGTGGTCGTCCGGGAAATTGCGCGAAAGCTGCGCATGGAGCTCGATCAGGTTGGCGACATGATCCTGGAACACGGCGTTCTGCCGGCGGACGAGCACCTCGCCGGAAGGCGGTTCGGAGTCGGTCTTCAGGTCGCCGAAGAGCCACGGGTTCTTGAGCGCGGCGCGTCCGATCATGATGGCCGAGACGCCGGTCTGCGCCATCAGGGCGGCCGAGGGGCCGTCATAGACGTTGCCGTTGCCCGTGATCGGTATCTTGGCGCGCCGGACGATTTCGGCGATGAGGTCGTAGTGGATTTCGCCGCCGTGCTTCTGCGAGGTGAAACGGCCGTGAAGGGTCAGTCCCGCGCAGCCGGTCGATTCGGCGGCGTCGAGCAGCTCGAACATCACGACCTTGTCGGGCGACGGGCCGGGGCGCGTCTTGATAGTGACGGGCAGGTCCGTCTCGGCGCGGATGGCCGCCAGGCAGTCGTGGACGAGCTGCGGGTTCCGGATCATCGCCGCGCCGTCGCCACCCTGCACGATGCGCGGCATCGGGCATCCGGCGTTGAGGTTGATCGCGACGAACCGCTTGAGCGCCGTCACCTCCCGCGCGGCGAAAGCCAGCTCGTCGGGATTGTGCCCGAAGAGCTGGCATGCCACCGGACCTTCCCCAGGCATGGTCTCTAACAGGTGGCGCGTTGGCGACGATCCGTACGCGAGCGCCGCCGCGCTCACCATCTCCGTGTACGTGAGGTCGGCGCCGAGACGGTGGCAGAGCCTTCTGAATGCCGCGTTCGTGTAGTCGGCGAGCGGCGCAAGCACGTACTTCATCGCGTCGCTTCGTATGGTTCGCCGTCGTCCATGTATGTCAGCTCGACAGGCTGTATGGCGTCGCCGGTACCGCGTGGCATGTACTTGACGTTGACGAGTTTCTTGGGCGTGCCGTCGGGATTGCGTTCGACGATGCGCGCTCCTGTGGGAGTGAAGGAGGCGGATTCCTTGCCGTTGTAGCTGCGGGTGAAGCCGAGAGGCGTGCCATCCTGCGAATAGTCATATGTGTCCGTCCAGTGTCGCGGCAGTGCGATGGCGGGGTCGGAATATACCCTGTTCGGGTTGGTATAGTCAATGGTGGCAATCTTGCCGTCTGGGCGGTAGGTGCGCTTTTCCTGCGGGATCGGGAAGAATGATATGATGGCGGGCGCACCGAAGGATGTGGTCTCGTTCTTGACGAAACAGGCGATGTCGATGCGGTTCGTGACGTTTCTGCGGTCTATCGTGATCTGCGCGAATCCGTTCTCGGGGCCGTTCACCGTCTCGCCGAGCGGTGCCGATATCTTGACGGCGTGGGCGGGGCCATGCACGACCCTCCACGCGAACAGCGCGGACGGATCGGGCTCGGGCGCGGACTGTGCGCGCACGAGGAACGTCCGCTCTGCGTCAGGAGAGCGGAGAATGAAGCTGATGGCGCTCGGCGTTGCGAAGAGCAGCTCGGAATAGATGTCGGGGTAGTCGCGTCCGGGCTGCGGGAACTTGATCGGGAACATGCGGGAGTTTATGAGCGTGAGGGATGGGGTGGGCGGAACGTCTCCGGGCTTCAGGTCGTGGGCGCGTTTCACGAGTTCGACGGTGTCAAGCCGTTTCACGTCGAAGGCCGTGGGGTGTGCGGCCGGAGAGAGGTAGTCGTCCTCGGTGCGGATGCCTTTCTGCGTGCGTCGGATCAGCCACTGGATCGTCGGACCCAGCAGGCGGCGATGGAGAATCGCCTTCTTCGTGGGCAGGCGGAACGATGCGGATGCGGCGAGAGCCGCGCGGATGAACGGCTGGTCGCTCCACGATATGCCGAGGGTGACGAGCTGGAATGGGGCGTTCGCGGGGAACGCGTCGCCGATCTCCTCCTTCATGTCGTTCACGGAAGGTAGCACCCACACCTGGTTGTTGCGGTAGAAGAGGTCCATGCGCGCGGCGATGCCCGTGTCCGTGAACGAGACGCGCGCCATCGAGCGCCAGAACGCGCCCTTTATGCGGCCTCTCGACAGGTTCCCGAATACGGGCGTGCTGCCGAACATGGTGTTGGGGATGTCGAGATGGAGATTATGCGTCTTTGCGGTGGCGTCGTAGTTTATCGGCGTGAGGTTGGGGAAGTCGCCGACCGCAAGCTGGGAGTGTCCGCCGTCGCGGTTGACGTAAAGGTCGCCGGTGTTGCCGGCGCCGGAACCCTCGGAGAGCCACGCCGCTACGTATGGCCGCTCGGGGCTCGTAGGCTTGGACGTGGAATAGTTGGCGGCCTGCTCCGAAAGCGTCCGCCTCGGCGCCCCGACATCGACGAGCGCCTCGAATACGCCCGTGTCGAAGTTCCAGACGATATTGGTCTCGCAGATGGTGATCGCGCTTCCGGCCGGCGCAGAGACAGGACCGCAGACCGGTTGCCCTGCGACGGGCTTGCCGCGCAGCTCGCGCGCCTTCTTCACGAGCTCGGCGAAGCGCGGTTCCTTCGAGATGTACGAGAGGTCGTGGTCCTTCTCGAAGGCATCGGCGTCGCGGAACCCGTTCTCGATCGCCTTGTCGAGCTCCTCCAGCGCGCGTGCGGAGTCCTTCTGGCACGAGAGCGCGCAGGCGAGGTTGTAGCGCCATGTCGCGTCCGTGGGCATGATCTCGAGCGCCGCGCGGCACGTGGCCTCCATGGACTTGGCGTCGCCGCGCTGGATGGCTGCGATCATCTCCTGGCGCAGCTGGCAATGGCGAGGCCAGATTCTGGGCATGTCGTAGACCGAAGGGGGGCGCACGACAGTGTTTGCCGCCAGCGCCGGCCCGACCAGAAGAAGTACCCTAAATATGGTAGAACGTTTCATGGCGGGTATTGTAGCATATCGCCTCGCCTCCGCGCAATTTGCAGTGTGCGCCCGGAATGTGCTATACTGCGGGCATGAATTCTTCAGCAGACAAGGTATCTTTCCTCTGGGGCACGCCTGACGAGGTCGCTGCCCGCGCCCGGACAGGCTTGCCGACATTTCGCCTGTGCCGCGAGGGAGGGGCGTTCCCGCCCGTCGTCCAGGCTCTTGACTTCACGCCGGACTCCGGCGTACGCGTGTTGACGCGCTCCGGTCGGCCGACAGCGGTGACGTGGTCGGACGATGATGCGGACTACTGCCTGCAGGCCGGCGTGCTGCCGCCGGATCTGGCGGCGCCGCGAGGCGAGCAGGCCGCCGCCGTGTTCCGCGAGATGGAGGGCGTCTTGGCAGAGGCGGGCATGACGTTCGCGAACGTCGTGCGCACGTGGCTCTACATCGACGACGTGTGCGACTGGTACGGCGAGTTCAACGCGGCGAGGTCTGCGTTCTTCGAGTCGCGCGACGTCTTCAACACGTTCCTGCCGGCGTCAACCGGCATCGGATGCGCGAACCTCGACGGCGCCGCGATCACGGCCGGCGCGTTCTCGATGAAGCCCAAGCGCGAGGGCGTGCGGGCGGAGATCGTCGAATCGCCGCTGCAGGCGCCGGCGATGGCCTACAAGTCGAGCTTCAGCCGCGCGGCCGAGTGGATCACGCCGTCGAAGCGCCGCCTCTTCGTGAGCGGCACGGCGTCTATCCAGCCGAACTCGCACGAGGTCGCGTTCGTGGGCGACATCGAGAAGCAGATCGACTGCACGATGAACGCCGTGCTGGCGATCCTGGAGAGCAAGGGCTACGGATGGAAGGACACGGTGCGCTCCATCGTGTACCTGAAGCGGCCAGAGTTCCTGTCGGCGTGGCGCGCCTGGCTCGCGGCCCGCGACCTGCCGGTAACGTTCGCCGCCGAGACGGTGTGCGACGTCTGCCGCGACGAGTGGCTTTTCGAGATCGAGCTCGACGCCCAGCGGGGCGCATCTGCATAATTCACCGCCGAGCCTTCTGATGATTGGAAACAACTTTTTGAAACAACTTGCCTTTGGCGCACGGGCTAACTCGCCCGTGCCCATTTGCCGCAAAGGTATAATGTAAAAAGTAGAGATGATTTAGAGATGGGGTTCCACCCCATGCCCCGAATGACTGCGAATCCCCAGCGATTGCTCAGAGTTCGAGGTCTGGGGCAGCGCCCCAGCTACAAATCATCTTTGCTTTCTTTACCTACGGTTTAGTGATGCATTACTAGGAACGCGCGGGCGAGTTAGCACGCGCACCTCTACAAAGTTGTTTTTACCAGTTGTTCTGGTTGTTTCCAATCCCAAAGCGCAAGTGTGAAAAACGCAGGTGCACCCCGCCCAGCGCTAGCCGCGAAGTGGAGATTGCGGGCTGCGGCGCGAAATGCTATAATTGCGCCCATGAAAACTTGGCTCGCCTTCTGGTCTGGAATCTTCAAGAACAATCCGACGTTCCGGCTCGTCCTGGGACTGTGCCCTACGCTCGCGGTGACGACGTCGCTCGAGAACGCTCTGGGCATGGGGCTTGCGGCGTCCTTCGTGCTCGTATGCTCCAACGGCATCATCTCTGCGCTGCGCAAGCTGATACCCGACGCGGTGCACATCCCGTGCTACATCGTGATCGTCGCGACGTTCGTGACGGCGACCGACCTGCTGATGCAGGCGTACCTGCCGGCGCTCTCAGAATCGCTCGGCATCTTCATTCCGCTGATCGTCGTGAACTGCGTGATCCTCGGCCGGGCCGAGGCGTTCGCCTGCAAGAACGGCGTCATCGATTCGCTGGCCGACGGGCTTGGCACAGGCATCGGCTTCACGCTGGCGCTTGCGCTTATCGCCGCCGTGCGCGAGATCGTCGGCGCCGGCTCGCTCACCATCTGGGGCGACATCGCCATCAAGAACATCCATTCCAGCACGGCCGTCCTCGCCATCCTGCCTGCTGGCGGCTTCATCACGCTCGGACTGCTGCTTGCGCTCATCAACCGTCTCGGCGA
>CAMPAF010000013.1 GCA_946631535.1 uncultured Verrucomicrobiota bacterium | reverse complement strand
ACGCCCGGCGGCTACGCCGTGCTGGCGGACAAGGACGTGGCGCAGTTCACGCTCACGGACGGCCGTGCGCCGGACGACGTCTACGCCGCCATCCGCGCCAACGGTCAGGAAGTGGTGTTCAAGAACTGGGACAACCGCATCTGAGGAGGCCCATGCGCCAACGCAGCGTCCTCCTCCTCGTTGCCCCCGCCTATCCGCCACGTCTGCAGGGCATCGCGCGTTTCGCGCGCACGCACGGATGGCATCTGATGATCGAGGACCGGCTCGCCCGCCTGCCGCGCGGCTGGACGGGCGATGGCGCGCTCGTGACGCTGCGCGCGAACGAGGAGACGGTGGAATACGTGCGCAAGCTCCGCCGTCGGCACATTCCCGTAGTTGACCTCACGTTCCAGCGGCCAGACGTGCGCATCCCGCGCGTCACCGGCGACCATGCCGCCGCCGGCCGCGCGGCGGCCGAGCATTTTCTCGGCCGGCACTTCCGCAACGCGGCGTGGTACTCGACCATCTGGACGCACGTCCACGCGCTCCGCTACGGCGGGTTCGCGTCCGCCTGGCCGGGTGAGCCGCCGCTCAAGTGGGTGCTCGCGGAGAAGACTACGCCCGAGACTTTCGACGACTGGCGGCTCTTTACGCGTCTTCTCGGCCAGGCGCTCAGGCAGGCGCCCAAGCCGCTCGCGGTGCTCACGTACGACGACGCGGACGCGGCGCGCGTCCTCTCCGCCTGCCTAGCGGCGAACATCTCCGTGCCGGAGGAGGTGGCGGTGATGGGCATCGGTGACGACACCGTGGTGTGCGAGAACCAGGCGGTGCCGCTCTCGTCCGTGGGGCACGACCTGGAGCGGGCGGCCTACGAGGGCGCCGCGCTGCTAGAGCGCCTCATGGACGGCGAACCGCCGCCGGACGAGCCGGTGCTTGTGCCGCCGCGTGGAGTGGTGGCGCGCCAGTCGACGGACGTGATGGCCGTTTCCGACGCGACCGTCCGCCGTGCGCTCCTGCACATAAAGGAGCATCTGGCGGACACCTTCGGCGCGGCGCAGCTCGCGGACGCGCTCGGCGTTCCGCGCGTGCGGCTGGACCGTCTGTTCGCCGCGCACCTGGGCCATTCCGTGGGCGACGAGATCCTGCGCGAGCGCCTGGCCCGCGCGAAGCTGCTGCTCTCCAACGGCGACGAGCCGATCGCCGCCATCGCGCGCGCCATCGGATTCTGCAACTCCGGCTATCTCGCGGCGGTCTTCAGGCGCGCCTTCGGCTGCACTCCGCGCGCGTTCCGGCAGCGGCTGCAGGGCTAGGCGCGCAGGGGGATATTTGATATAATCGGCACATCGGTTTTTTCAAGGAGAATCGACTATGGCAACACAGAATTCAGAAAGCGCATGGACGCTCTCGCAGCTGATTACGGCAGCCGAGCGGTTCACGTTCGCGGACGGAAGGGCGGACATAAGCGAGACGAGGGCTCTCATCGGCCTCGTACATCCGTTCGCCGGGAAGGATCCCGATCTGGAGGCTCTCGAGAAGCTGCTCGTGGCGATCGCCGAGGACGGCATCGTCACCGACGAGGAATCCGCCGAGCTGGCGAAGGCCATAGTCGGGCTGCGCGGGAGGCTGCGGACGTCCGATGCGGTCTACGATGCGCGCACGCTGGGGCTGCCCAAGATGGGCGTACTCGGCGTCCAGCACATGTTCGCGATGTTCGGCGCGACGATCCTCGTGCCGATCCTCACGGGCCTTTCGCCCAGCGCCACCTTGCTGTGGGCGGGCATCGGCACGCTCCTCTTCCACCTCGTCACGAAGCGGATGGTGCCGGCGTTCCTCGGCTCGTCGTTCGCCTACCTCGCGGGCTACTTCGCGCTTGCGGGCCTCGCTGGCACGGCGGGGTACGAGGACTGCTCTAAGACCGTCATGCTCCAGTACGCCTGCCTCGGCGTCGCCTCGTCCTCGCTCGTCTACTTCGTCGTGGCCGGGTTCGTGAAGGCGTGCGGAGTGAAAACGGTGATGAAGTTCTTTCCGCCGGTCGTGACGGGGCCGATCATCATCGGCATCGGTCTCGTCCTCGCGCCGGTCGCCATCAACAGCTGCACGACCAGCTGGCCGGTCGCGATTGTCGCCATCGTCACGGTGATCGTGTTCTCGATATTCGGGCGCGGCATGTTCAAGATCATCCCGATCCTGATGGGAGTCATCGCCTCGTACCTCGCCGCCGTCATCTTCGGCAGCTTCGGCTGGTGCGACGCGATCAGCTACAAGGCGGTGGCGGATGCCGCGTGGATAGGTCTTCCGGTGAAGATGGAGAACACGGTGTTTCCGCTCTTGTCGAATCCCGACTGGGGCAAGATCGTGAGCGCGATCGCTATCGTCTTCCCGCTCGCGTTCGCCACCATCATGGAGCACGTGGGCGACGTCTCGGCCATCTCCTCCACGGTGAAGCGCAACTTCTTCGAGAACCCCGGCCTGCACCGCACGATGCTCGGCGACGGCCTCGCCACGTGCCTCGCCTCGCTCTTCGGCGCGCCGGCGAACACGACGTACGGCGAGAACACGGGCGTCCTCTCGCTCTCGCGCGTGTACGACCCGCGCGTCATCCGCATCGCCGCCTGCCTCGCGATCCTCGTCTCGTTCTGCCCGAAGTTCTCCGCGTTCATCGGCACGATCCCCGGCGCGACGATCGGCGGCGTGTCGTTCATCCTCTACGGCATGATCTCGGCGGTGGGTGTGCGCAACCTCGTGGAGAGCCAGGTCGACCTGGGGAAGAGCCGCAACATGCTGATCGCGGCGCTCATTCTCGTCCTCACGCTAGGCATCTCGTTCTCGAAGGCTGGAGCGATCGCGTTCACGGTCGGCTCGCTCAAGATATCGCTCTCCGGCCTTGCCGTGGGCGCGCTCATGGGCATTGTCCTCAACGCCATCATCCCGGGCAAGGACTTCGCCTTCTCGGAGACGGCGCCGACAATCAAGGACGCCGACCGCTTCGGCGGCGTGAAGGACAAGTAAATTTACTGGAGAATGCGAATGTTCATCAAGCTTACGCGAACAGACGGGCGGCCGATCTGGATCAACCCGGAATTCATCGTCACGGTCGAGGGCCGGAAGGACGGAGGATCGATAGTCGTCCCTGGCGGCGACGGCCTCGACTATGACGTCAAGGAATCCCCGCAGGCGGTGATGGACCTCTGCGGAGGGAAGGTGGCGGCGGCGGAGATTCCGCCACCGCCCGCGACGCCCGCCGATCCGCAGCCGCCGGAAAAGGGCGCAGAGGAGAAGGCTACGGTCTCCGGCGAACCGGCCGCATCAGAGCCGGTTCCGGCAAAGAAGCGTGGCCGCAAGGCGTCGAAGGCGGCAGCCGCGCCAGAGCCGGCGCCGGTTCCCGAAACGCCGCCCGCCACGGAGCCCCCCGCCGTGGCGGCCGAGGCGGAGCCGGTCACGCCTGACGAGGAGAAGCCGCCGGCCAAGCCGCGCAAGCGGACATCCCGCAAGAAGCCGACAATAGACCTCACGGACGAGCAGATGGCTCGGCTCAGGAAGATGGCGCCCGGCTCGCGCCAGAAGCTCCTCAACACGCTCGTGCACCTGAAGGTGCCGAACGCCGAGGCGACGGCCGTGGCGCTGATCGCCAACAAGGTCCTCGAGATATTGCCCGACAACCACGTGAACTGGCTCGCGAAGTAGGAGGTTTCGAATGGACGGCTATCCTGAAGTGAGATTGCGCAGGCTCAGGCGGACGGCGGCGATCCGCGACATGTTCGCGATGCCCGCGCCTGGTCCGGAGAAGTTCATCTGGCCGGTGTTCGTGGTGCCGGGAACGGGACGGAAAGAGGCGATCGGCTCCATGCCCGGCCAGTTCCGCTATTCCGCCGACGAGCTCGTGAAGGCGCTTGCGCCGGTCGTCGCGCAGGGCGTGAGGTCCGTCCTGCTCTTCGGCCAGCACGAGGGCGAGGGCAAGGACGAGATCGGTTCGCCTGCCGAAGACCCGCACGGAGCGGTGCAGCGTGCGATCCCCGCGCTGCGAGCCGCATATCCGGACCTGGTGATCCTCACGGACGTGTGCCTTTGCGCGTACACGGCGCACGGGCATTGCGGTCCGCACGACGCCGACGGCGACATCGACAACGATGCCGCTTGCGAGATGCTCGCGCGCGTGGCCGTCAGCCACGCGCGGGCCGGCGCGGACGGCGTGGCGCCGAGCGCCATGATGGACGGCCAGATCGCCGCCATCCGGCATGCGCTCGACGAGGAGGGCTTCAAGAAGACTCTCCTCATCTCCTACTCCACCAAGTTCGCCTCGCAGATGTACGGCCCGTTCCGCGACGCCGAGAACTCCGCTCCGTCGAAGGGCGACAGGCAGGGCTACCAGGCCAGCTTCCGAGACCCGCGCACCGCGATCCGCGAATCGCTCCTCGACGAGGCGGAGGGCGCCGACGCGCTCATGGTGAAGCCCGCGCTCTTCTACCTCGACCTGATCCGCGAAGTCTCCGCCCGCTCGCTGCTGCCCGTGATGGCGTACAACGTCTCCGGCGAATACTCGATGATCCACGCGGCGGCGGAGAAGGGGTACTGCGACCTCTACGCGACGGCGCGCGAATCGCTCTTCGCCATCTTCCGAGCCGGCGCGACGCAGGTCATATCCTACTGGGCGCCGTTCTACAGGGAAGTGTTCGGGCAAGGGTGAATTTTTTTCTGCGAGCTACGCAATAAATCCCGGACTTGTCCGTTTACGCTTCCATCATCAACCAAACCAAAGGAGAACAAGATGAAGAAAATCGGAATGGTCATCGTGGCGGTGCTGGCGACGGCATGCGTCCTGGCACAGGAAAAGCCGCGCCGCGGGCGTGGCGGCGGACATCCGCGCGGCGAACGGCCCGCCATGGGCGAGCGTCCGATGCACGGGCCGATGATGCACGCTGCCGGGGCCTGGGTCCCGCGGATGCTGGCCAGCAAGGCGAGCCTCGAGAAGATCGGCGTGACGGACGAGGCCCTGCGCAATAAGCTGCTCGCAGAGCTAAAGCCGCTGAAGGAACAGGGCGACACGCTTGAGCAGAGGATCCGCGACATCTCCCGCGAGCAGGTGCAGCTGATGCGCGCGCTGTTCCAGGAGAAGGGAAGCGACCCCAAGGCCGTGCAGGACAAGATCGACGAGGTTGCGAAGCTCCGTGCGGAGCAGGGAGGCCTGTCGGTGAGGGCGATCATCCTGCTGCGCGACAACCTGTCGCCCGAGCAGCTGGCGAAGGCCCGCGAGTTCATCCTCGAGCACGGCCGCGAGCGTGGCCGGATGCGTCGTGGCGGCATGGGACCTGGCGGAGAGCGCCGCGGTCCTCCGCCAGACGGCAGCGCTCCGCGCGACAAGCCGTTCGCGGCCGACAGCAAGGACTGACCGCATGGCGCCGCCCGCCGACATGCGGAGCGACGACGACCTGATCGGCGCCTTCAGGGCCGGAGACGGCTCGGCCATGGAGGCGCTGTTCGGCCGATACCGGAAGCCCGTGTTCGCATGGCTGCTCCGGATGGCTCCCGACCGAGCAGAGGCCGAGGATCTCTATCAGGAAGTCTGGCTCAAGGCCATCCGGGGCGTAGGCAAGTACTCAGACGGAAACTTCAAGGCGTGGCTTTGGCGGATCGTGCGCAACGCGGCCACCGACCGGGCGCGGAAACGCATGGCCGTGCCTCTGCTCGACGAACCGCTGGGAGAAGAGGCGGACGCGGAGACGCGTCTGGACCAGGTGGCGGATGGTGCGGCCGTCACGGCCCTCGCCCAGATGGAGGAAGCGGAGCGGCGGACGTTCCTGCGCACGGCGATCTGCGAGCTTTCAGTGCGGCTGCGGGAAGTGGTGCTGCTGCGGATCAACGGCGAACTGGAGTTCCGGGAGATCGCCGAGGTGTTGGGGCTGCCGCTCGGGACGGTGCTGGGAAGGATGAACCTCGCCGTCAGGAAGCTGAGGGAAAGGTTAAAAGGTTAAAGGGTTAAAAGGTTAAAAGATTAGAGGGTTGGCAGGGTTGGTGAGGTTTGAGGGTTAAAAGATTAGAAGGTTAGGGTTGGAGGGTTGAGGAGAGGAACGTTATGAACGAACAGATCGGGAAGATGTTGAGAGAGTCTCTTGACGTGGAGACGCCGGAATCGGCGGACGCGCGCATACTGGCGGCGATCCGGATCGAGGCGGCCGCGCGTCGACGTTGGCGCCGGATGCGTTGGCTGGCGGCGGCGGCCGGATTGACCTTGCTTCTTGGCGGCGGAATCTGGCAGTTCGGGATGCAGCGGACTGCCGCACAGCCACGCGAGGCGAATCAGCCGGGCGACGTGGCACTCGTGGACGAAGGGGAGATCGTTCTGGACATCATCGGCCTTGCGGAGCCGCTGGAACTGGAGGCGTTCCAGGTCGCGCAGCTATGACGGAACGTTTGCGCTTGACTGTAACGGCATAATTCGGTAAACTATGCGCCAATTTCCGTCTGGTTCAGGCTTTTGACCGACTGCCTGCCCGGTAAGGAAGCAAAACAAGGATAAAACAATGCCTAAGATGAAAACGAAGAAATGCGCTACGAAGCGCATGAAAATGTCGGCTACGGGCAAGGTAATGCGCTCGCAGGGTGGCAAGGCCCACCTGAACAGCTGCAAGACCCGCGCGCGCAAGCGCAACCTCCGTGGCACGACCGTCACCAATGACAGCGTCGCCAAGACGATGCATCGCATGCAACCCTACGCCTAAGGAGGAATTAAAATGTCACGTGCTACAAACGCTCCCGCTTCCCGCGCCCGTCGGCGCCGTCGCCTTGAAGAGGCGAAGGGCTTTCGCGGCGCCCGCTCCAAACTCTTTCGCACAGCGACCGAGGCCGTAGATCGCGCCCGCACGCTAGCGACCATCCACCGCAAGCTGAAGAAGCGTGACTTCCGCCAGCTCTGGATCGCCCGCATCAACGCGGCGACCCGTGCGGAGGGTGTCAGCTACAGCCAGTTCATCGCGGGCCTCACGAAGGCCGGCGTGATCCTGAACCGCAAGATGATGAGCGAGATCGCCATCCGCGACCCCGAGGGCTTCAAGCAGCTCGTCGAGATCGCCAAGAAGGCGTAACTGTCCGCCAGATGATGGCACACAACCCCGAAGCCGGACTTGCCGACTTCGGGGTTTGCTGTTTCTGGAAGCCGGAGGGCCTGTGCGTCAGACGCCTTCGCGGTCGTAGAGGAACGTGCAGGTGGCGCCCTTGTTCTCCTCTACCTTGAGTCTCCACACGGCGGGCCGCTTGTCGGTATCGGGCTTGCGCGGGAAGTAGAAGTCGCGGACGGTCAGAGAGCAGACGGCACGATCGTCCGACGTGCGGAAGATGGCATGTCCGATATCTCCCCAGAGGCCGTTCGATGGCAGGCAGAGGGTGCGGATCGTCTTTGACGACTTCCAGCTGCCGCGCGACCATTCCGGACGCCAGCGGTGGTCGTGGCCGTGGATATAGCCGACGCACATGGGCGCGTTATCGAGCAGCCAGATGGCGAAGGTGCCGTTCTTCTTGTCGTTGATGCGCAGGTCGCCGATCGGGAAGTGGGAGGAGACGAAGAAGGGGCGCTTCCGCTTGGGGAAATCCTTCTTGCACCAGTCCAGCACGTCCTTCGTGAGCTTGCCGGGAACGGGACCGCTGTCCGTCCATGGACGGTCGTCCGCGCCCTGCAGGCAGTCGAGGATCACCAGGTCCGAGGTGCCGAGGGATACTACGCGCACGAACTTGCCAGGGACGGGCGACTTCTCAAGGTGCCCAGGCCAGGCCTTGTTGAACTCGGAGCGGCGGTCGTGGTTGCCCATGCAGAAGATGAGCTCGATGCCGGCGTCTTCCAGTCGCTTGAGGATAGGCTTGGAGGTGGCGTAGTCGTCCGGGTTGCCGCGCAGGTAGGCGAGGTCGCCGAAGCTGACCACGCGGCGGGGGAGGGGCTTCATCGAGAGAACTTCGTCCACGAACGCGGAAAGGCGTCCCTGGGTGTATGTTGGGGCCTCCGAGCCGCCGTCTAGCTGCTTGCCGCCGATATGTATGTCCGTGACGAAGACGGAGAGGTTGTCGTCGAACTTCTGCGCGTTGCCGTCCGCCGCGCGGGCTCCAACGCAGCCGGCCGCGCCAGTGGCGGCCGCCAGGCCGAGAAACGCTCTTCTGTTGCAGTTTATTGTCATGTTCCTTTGCTTGCAGTTGCAGGCCTCCGCCGCCGGAGGCCCGACCGCCACAAGTCTACCAGTTCCCGCCGCCGTTGTCCATCGGACACAGGGGCGATCGTTTTTGGTACAATAGGCCCATGAAAATTCTTGCCACAGTTCTCGTGACCCTTCTCTGCGCGTTCGTGCGGGCTGCGCCCGTGTGCGTCGACGGCGTGTGCTATCCGTCCGAGGAGGCGGCCCGCGCCGACGGCGTGTCCGAAGACAGGATCAAGGCCGCTTCGGCGGAACACTCCGCGGCACCTGGCGAGGTTGCGCCAAGCCTGGGCTTCTCGTTGCCGACAGTGGCGGAGGAGCCTGCGGACAAAAGTCGTATCCGCGTGGCCATCGGCTACATGAAGGCTCCGCAGATGATTGCGTTCCTCCGCAACGAACCGGCGGCGAAGGAATTGGCGGACCATGCGCTGTGGGTGATCCTGCTCCTGGTGCTGGCGGGCGGGCTTGCTGCAAACCTGACGCCGTGCGTGCTGCCGCTCGTGCCGGTGAACCTGTCGCTCGTTGGGAAGGGGGCCATTCGCGGCGCGGCGTACGGGCTCGGCATAACGACGGCCTACGGCTGCCTAGGTCTCGCGGCGGCGTTCGGCGGGCTGGCGTTCGGCACCATCCAGTCGAGCCCATGGTTCAGCCTGCTGGCGGCGTGCGTCTTCGTGTTCCTCGGCCTGGCAGTGGCGGAGGTGTTCAGGATCGACTTCTCGCGGTTCCGTCCGCGCACGAAGCGGAGCGCGCCGAAGGACGGCACGGTGTCGTCACCGTCGCTCCTTAAGCCGTTCGCGCTGGGCGCGTGGTCTGCCGTCCTTGCGGGAGCGTGCGTGGAGCCGATCCTGATCGCGACGCTCGTGCTGACCGCCGAATGGTTCGCGGCGGGGCGGACGTGGTCTGTCGTGCTGCCGTTCGTGCTGGGCGCGGGCATGGGCCTCCCGTGGCCGTTCGCGGCGGCCGGCATGAAGGTCCTGCCGCGCCCCGGCGCGTGGATGCGCTGGGTGAACCGCGTGTTTGCCTTGATGATGTTCGGCATGGCCGCCTGGTACGGCTGGCTGGCGTGGAACGCCTGGCAGGCGCGTAAGGTCGATAATGAGCCTAAGGTCGTTAAGGACTCTAAGGACCCTAAAGGCCTCGAGAACCTTAAAGATCCGAAGTCTGGGTGGTTTGTGGCGACGCCCGCGACGTGGCCGCAGGCGTTCGCCGCCGCGAAGGCGACCGGCAAGCCCGTGCTCGTCGACGTGTGGGCCACCTGGTGCAAGAACTGCCTCGCGATGGAGAAGACGACGTTCGCGAATCCGGACGTGACGAAGGAACTGGCGAACTACGCTGTCGTGCGGCTTCAGGCCGAGGATGTCGCGGCCTTTGTGGCGCTGCCAGAGTTCAAGGATCTCGGCATCAAGGGCATCCCCGCTTTCGTGGTGTTCGACAGGTAGAGTAGGCCGTCATGCGTCGACGAGGCCGATGGCGACGTCATTCACGTTCGTGCCTGTGGGGCCGGTGACGACCAGTCCGTCCACGGCGGCGAGCGTGGGGTAGGCGTCGTTTTCCGCAAGCGCGCGATCTGCGGAAAGACCACGTGCGCGCAGGCGGGCTGCCGTTTCACCGTCGACGCATCCGCCGGCGGCGTCCGTCGGGCCGTCCGTGCCGTCCGAACCGATGCTGATCAGCGCCACGTTCGGAAGCCCGTCGAGGATTGGCGCGGCGGCGAGCGCGAACTCCTGGTTGCGTCCGCCTTTGCCGTGCCCGGTGAGCTTCACCACCGTCTCGCCGCCCATGATGAAGGCGCGTCGCGTGCCGTCGGCCGCGTGGGCGCGGACGATCTCGGCGAGGCGGCGTCCTGCCGCGCGAGCCTCGTCGGCGACGGCCGTATCGAGGATCGCTGGCGCGAAACCGCGCGCCGCGCAGGCCGATGCGGCGGCGGCGCAAAGCTCGCGGACGCTACCGGCGACGACCGTCTCCACATTCGCGACTGCGCGCGGCGTCTCCTGCGCGAGGCAGTCGAGGACCGTTTGCGGGAAGGCGAGTCCGTACTTGGCGACGACGGCCTGCGCCTGCGCGCAGGTGGAGGTGTCGGCGGCGGCTGGGCCGGAGGCGATCATGTCGAGCGGGTCGCCGAGGACGTCCGAAAGGACAATCTGGAAAATGCGGGCGGGTGCGCAGGCGGCGGCGAAGCGTCCGCCCTTGACGCGGGAGAGGCGCTTGCGGATCGTGTTGATCGTGACGATGTCGGCGCCGCAGGCGAGCAGCTGGCGGGTGACGTCGGCCAGCTCGTCGCCGGAGACGAGCGGCGCCTCGAAGAGGGCGGAGCCGCCGCCGGAGAGGAGGAACACGACGGTGTCGCGTGGGGACAGACCCTTCACGAAGTCGAGCGCGGCCTCCGTCGCGCGGAAGGAGTTGCCGTCTGGCACGGGGTGCCCGGCCTCGTGGCAGGCGATGCGAGGAAGTGGATGCTCGACGTGTCCGTACTTCGTGACCACTATGCCGCGCGCGAGGCGGTCGCCTAGCACGTCGCTTGCGGTGGCGGCCATGCGCCAGGCGGCCTTGCCGGCGGCGACGAGCAGCACCTGCCCGTCTGGGTCGAATGTGGCGTTAGCGAGGGCGCGCCGTACGGCGGCGTCAGGCTTCACGGCGCCGATGGCGTCCGCAACGATCTCAAGTGCTGTCTGGTGCAGGTTCATGGCGGCGGCAATTGTACCATATTGCGGCAGCGTCGTCCCCGGGGCGCAGACTCCTGTCTTTGCAAACGGCGCGGAAATATGGTATTCTTTTGCCGTACGCAAGGAATCAGAAGGGAGCAGCGATGAAGAGGAGCATGTTGATTTGGATCGTCTGTGCAGCGGTTTGCTGTACAGGAAAATTGGCGTTTGGCGCGCTGGACACGACGGCGGCGACGACGCTGACACTGAACCTGCACAACAACGGCGGGTATGTTTCCTCCCTCACGAACGCCGCCCACTGGACGGCGAACGCGGGTGGGACGGCGACGGCGCCGCAACTGATGGATGCGGATGTCTCGGCCAATCCCGATGCCGCGGGGTACGACTACTACGTCGGGAACAACTACAATCTCCGCACGTTCAAGATCGACGAGGCGACGTCGCCCTATGCTGGCAAGCTGATAACGTTCGGCGGACGCTCGCTCCATGTCGGCCCGGGCGTGTTCTGGCCGGCGTGTTCTTTCGAGAAGTTCCCCTTGCGCGTCGCTGACCTTCATTTCCGCGAAGACTCCAAGATCTACCTGTCCACGCATTGCGGGCTCACCAACTCCACGATCACGGTGGAATCCTCCGCCAGCAAGACATTTCGGATCTACAACAGCGGCAACTCCTCCGCGAACTTCAAGTTCTCGTTCCACGATTGCACGCTCATCGGCAACGCGTCGGCGGATATCCTCGTCGGGGGTTCAGGCGTCACCGGGAATTCGACAGTCTTCTACAGCGGCGACTCAAGCGGCTATTTCGGAACGATCCGGTGCGAGACCGTCGGCAAGACATCGACACTGGAGCTCGACAAGGGAACGGACCTCTCGCATGCAACGATCACGCTGAAGGCGACGAGCGGCAGTTCGGCGGCGACGCTGACGATGAACCAGGGGGCGACCATCTCCGTCGGCACGCTGAATCTCTACAATTGCGGCCAGACATCCAACGACAAGTCCACTTCCACGTTCGGGACGGTGAACGTGTACGGGGGTGGCAACCTTGTCAACAAGACCGCCGGCGGGACGATGACCATCGGCACGCTCAACCAAAGCGGCGGCCAGACGACCTTCGGCGCCAACACGCGCATCCAGCCCCAGGCATTCCACCTCACTGGCGGCAAGGTGGTGGTGGGGCAGCTGGCGACCGTTGACGTCACGACCGTGAACGGTTCCGCCGGCAACGTGACCTTCGGATTCAACTACAACACGACGGAACACCGGTACGGCTGCGCCAACGTCACCGGTTCGTTTGCGGGGCCCGTCACGCTGATACTTGACAGCGCCGGCATGGGAGAATTCTACCAGGGACTTTCATCCGCGCACACAATCATCAAGATCGCCAAGACGGCCGTGTCGGCCGCGCCGACCGCAGCCGATTTCCCCGTTACCGTGCCGGACTCCTACGCGTTCGTGCAGGAACAGGGACTTGTCCGTATCGAGGAAGATGCCGATGCCTGGAACGTGGTACTGGTTCCACCCCAGTACATCTACCTGACGTGCACCCTTGGCAACGGTGTGCCGTGGTCTTCGTCCTCCACGAACGTCTGGAGCGACGGCCTGCCGCCGCACAACGACGCCGACTACGTTTCCCGCTACCAGTTCTACACGTACGGGAACGTGTCGTCGACCGAATGTCGGTTCAATATGAAGTCGCTCACGATCTCCTCGACCGAACTATGGCTTCACCACCGCAACGTCATATTCCCCAAGTTGACGCTTGAGGCTTCGGCGCTTGACAAGAATGATGGTTCGCTCACGAGCAGCGCCCCGCTCAACAACATCTACGCATCCGAAATCCACGTCCGGGCCGGCACGCTCGGGAACATGCGGCCGTACGGCGGCGCGACATTTAACGTCTATGCACCGCTCACGGGCGGCGGCATCTTCCAGACCTTGAACCGGGGAACGGCTAAGCCGTCCGGCGTCGAGACGAACTTCGGCAACTCGACGCTCAACCTCATGCAGGGCAGCCCCGACTTCACCGGCAAGATGAAGACGTGGAAGTATGCCAACGGCACCTATCCCTACTCGCTAGAGGATTCCACGAAGCTCGGCATCGCCGTGCCTCTCGCGCTCGGCGGACCGCTGGACACGTTCATGTTTGACGCGCTGGAGCTGAACTTGTTCGGCTGCCTGAAGCCGCTCGCGAGCATGACGCTCGACACGGCGAACCGCGGCATCTTCGTCAACTGGTTCGGGCGGATGCTCGTGGAGAGCAACATCGTGTTCCACGTGAACGCGCGCCTGACGATGGGCGGCACGCTGGAGAAGATGGGCGCGGGCACGCTGTGGCTGGGCGCGTCGGCGGCACCGAAGTTCACGGGCGCGCAGCTGGCCGATCCTCCGTCTGCGGCGGGTGCGGACGGCACGAACGTCGTGCGCGTGCTGGAGGGCGCGCTGGGCGCGACCACCACGAACGCGGTGGACGGCCTCGCGCTCTCCTTCGCGGAGGGGGGCAAGCTGGCGGTCGATGCCGCCGCGACGGGCGACGTGGCCGCGTACGGTCTCTACAACAAGAAGGGGACGGTGACGTTCGACGGTGCGAACCTGGGCGTCGCGGTCTCGCCGCCGGCGGCGGAAGTCGGCTACGCGGCGGTGGCGGTGCTGACCGTGCCGACGGCGCAGGCAGCGGCGTTCCTGGACGGCACGAAGCCACGCATGGAGGCCGATGACATCAAGGGATATCGGACATGGTTCTCCTACGAGGAGGATGCCGCCGCAGGCCTCACCACCTTCAAGGTGACGGTGGCGCGCGCCGGAATGACCATCATCTTCCGCTAGTCCACAAGGGAGGGTCGCAACTTGTTGCGACCGTTCAACGCACGAGATATACGCCGACCGCGGCCAGCGTGGAGACGAGGCCGATGGCGGCCTCGTAGGGGATGAGGCGCAGGCGCGCGCGGATATCCATGAACACTGCGCCGCCGGTGGCGTGGAAGAACGATCCGTGGGGGAGCGAGTCGATAACCGTTGCGCCGGCATGGATCATGGCCGCGCCGCCGAGCGCTGCTACGCCTGCGTCGGCGAGGGCGGAGGAGAACGTCTGCGCCGCTATCGTTGCGCCGGCCGTGGTGGAGGCCGTCGCGCCCGCCATCAGCACGCCGGAGACGGGGGCGAGGACGAACGCGGGGAGGTGGAGGGCCGCGAGGAGCGCCGTCACGTCGCCCTGCAGTGCGGACGCCTTCACGATTCCGGCCACGGTTCCGGTGCCCACGAGCAGGATGGCGACGCCAACCACCTTCGATAGTCCGTACTCGGCGAAAGCGAAACCCTGGCGGAAGTGGCCGGTCGCGAGGA
Source organism: uncultured Verrucomicrobiota bacterium (assembly GCA_946631535.1). The sequence goes on along the minus strand of CAMPAF010000013.1, from coordinate 7,462 downwards.
TCGACGCGACGCCGCCGAGCGGCAGGGCGATGAACGGGTCGATGGTCACGCCGGCGAGTGGGCGCAGGGCGAGGAGGACGATGACCGTGGCGGGGCCGGCCAGGGCGGTCCAGAGGGAAGGTAGCGGCGCATCGGTCGTGGCGGCGGACGTCTCGTCCGGCACCATTTGCCCTCTCTTCGCAAGCCATCCGGCGAGCGCGACCGTGGCGGCAAGCGCCGCGAGGGCTGGCAGGATGTTGGCGGCCATGAGGGCGGTGAGGTCCACCTTGAACGCCTCGGCGGTCGCGATCGTGTTGGGGTTGGGTGATATGATGTTGCCGGCCTTTCCGCCGCCGATCATCGCGAGCAGGATGCCGGCGACGGACAGTTTGGCGCGCCGCGCGACTGCGAGCGCGATGGGGGCTACGGTTATGACGCTGATGTCCACGAACACGCCCACGGCGCAGATGACGAGCGTGGCGATGGCGACGGCCGCGACGGCGAAGCGTCGCCCGAGGGCGCCTACGATCGCGCCTGCGATGCGTTCCGCGCTGCCCGTCCTGATGAGCGCGCCGGCCAGCACGCCGGATGCGAGGATGCGCAGCACGGCGGGCATCATGCCCTGCGCGCCGGAGACGGCGTGCGCCATGGTGGCGGCAAGTCCGCCGCCGCCCGCGAGGCCGCCGATGAGCGCACCTGCCATTAGCGCGTAGGCTGGCTGCATGCGCAGCAGCACGAGCACGATGGCCGCGCCTAGGCCAAGGGTCGCGCCTAGTGTAGAGAATACAGGTTCCATGATGCGGTCATTCTATCATGCGGCCCCCCCGTCTCGTCAAGTGGATCAGATGCCCTCTGCCACAAAAATCAGATTTCGTGGTATAATGTCCGCGTTGAAACCTTATCGAGCCTTGCGTGTAAACTGGACAAAACCCTTAAAGTCACGAGAGACGAAAGGAACAAGAGCACATGGACATGTGCAACAAGTCGGTGTTTGTGTCGTTGGCTTTGGCCTTCGTTGTCACGGCTGCCGCTGGCGGCGAGCGCAACGTGTCGTTGGCTGGGCCGGGCTGGCGGTTCGCGAAAGACCCCACGTGTGAGCTGCGCGCCGAGGCGGTTGCCTTCGACGACGCGGCATGGGAGTCGGTGCGCGTGCCGCACGACTGGGCCATCTCGGGTCCGTTTGACGAATCCATGGACGGCGGTTCGGGCAAGCTGCCGTGGAAGGGCGTGGGCTGGTATCGGCGCACGTTCACGCTGGAGCCGGGAGATGCCGGCGCGTGCGTGTTCCTCGACTTCGACGGCGTGATGGCCTCGCCGGAGGTCTACGTGAACGGTCAGAAGGCCGGCGGCTGGGACTACGGCTACGCGAGCTTCCGCGTGGACGCGACGCCCTACGTGAAGCCCGGCGTCAATACTCTCGCCGTGCGCGCCGACACGCGCGACCATCGTTCCCGCTGGTATCCTGGCGCTGGCATCTACCGCAAGGTCGTGATGAAAGTGCGCAACCCGGCGCATTTCGCCTATAATGGCATATTTGTGACAACGCCGCAGGTCTCCAAGGAAGCGGCTACGGTGCGCGTGGCGTGGGAGCTGGAGGGGAGCGTGCCGGAGGGGGCGCATGTGGAGGTGCGTGTTGACGCCGCCAAGATGGCGGCTCTCCCAGTTAATTCCGCCGCCAAGATGGCGGCTCTCCATACGGGAGGGGCGCAGCTTGCTGCGCCCGCCGCGAGGGGGAGCCTCGAGGGGCGCATCGAGAAGCCGGCGCTGTGGGACGTGGACGCGCCGAACCTCTACGAGGCGGACGTGCGGCTCGTGCATGGGGGACAGACCCTCTCGTGCGAGCGCGTGCGCTTCGGCATCCGGACGATCGCCTTTCCCGTACCGCTCGAAGGCCCGGCCACAAACGACTGGGCGGCGAACGGGTTCCACCTGAACGGACGGCGCGTGCAGTTCAAGGGCGTGGACCTCCACTCCGACCTCGGGCTGCTCGGCATGGCGTTCGACACGTCCGCGATGCGCCGCCAGCTGCAGATCATGAAGGACATGGGCGCTAACGCGCTGCGCACGAGCCACAACTGTCCTGCGCCCGAGGTGCTCGACCTCTGCGACGAGATGGGCATCCTCGTGTGGGACGAGGCGTTCGACAAGTGGGACGGCACGGCGGGGCGGCGTCCCGACCAGAACCTGGAGGAGTACGTGGCGCGCAACCTCCGTCAGTTCGTCCGGCGCGACCGCAACCACCCGTGCGTCGTCATCTGGTCGATGTCGAACGAGATCGTCACGCCCGACTACAAGGGCAAGAACTACGTCGACGGCCTCACGAAGGCGCGCTGCACGTACTTCCGCGAGCAGATGCGCCTGGAGGACACCACGCGTCCGGTCGGCAACGGCAACATCGCCTGGATGAGCAGGCCGCCGTACCTTGATGAGAACATGTTCGACGACCTCGACATCACCGGCTGGAACTACGGTGCCTGCTACCGCCGAGTGAAGGCGAAGTATCCCGCGAAGCCGATCGTCTACTCCGAATCGGCCTCCGCGTTCAGCTCCTATGGGTTCTACGTCAACCCGCCGCCGAACGGAAAGCACACCTACGGGAACGACCAGTTCCAGGTCGATTCCTACGACCACAACGCGGGACCCGACATCCCGGACGTCGAGTTCAACTACATGGAGCAGGACGTGTACAACTGCGGCGAGTTCGTGTGGACGGGAATCGACTACCTCGGCGAACCCACGCCCTTCAGGAAAGAGTCGCGCTCGTCCTACTTCGGCATCGTGGACCTGACCGGCGTCCCGAAGGACCGCTTCTACCTGTACCGCAGCTACTGGAACAAGCAGGCGGAGACGATCCACATCCTTCCGCATTGGAACTGGAAGGGACTGGAGGGCAAGCCCGTTCCCGTGTACGTCTACACGAGCGGAGACCGTGCGGAGCTCTTCCTCAACGGCCGTTCGCTTGGGATACGCAAGAAGGGCGAGCTCCAGAAGAATCCCTATTCCTCGTACTACGACGTGTGCGCGAAGTATCGTCTGCGTTGGTTCGACGTGCCGTACGAACCGGGCGAGCTGAAGGCGGTCGCCTATCGCGGGGAGACGAAACTCGGCGAGACGGTGATGCGCACGGCGGGGGAACCTGCCGCCGTCAAGTTGACGGTCGAACCCAAGCTGGGCGGCGAGCCGGACGAGCTGATCTGGGTGCAGGTGGATGTGGTGGACGCCGCCGGAGTCCGGAATCCGCTCGCGATGGACCGCGTGTCCTTCAAGCTGTCGGGGCCGGGCCGTATCCTCGGCGTGGGCAACGGCAACGCGCACGCGTTCGAGGCGTTCACGAAGACGGACTCGCATTCGCTCTTCTACGGCAAGGCGGTCGCGGTCATCCGCCGCGACGCGCCCGGAGAACTTAAGCTCGCGGTCTCCGCTCCGGCTCTCAAGCCTGCGACCGCAACGCTTCCATGAACACGAGGCTGAGGATAACAGAAGTGGCACTATCAAGAAGGGAATTCATCGGCGGGCTGACCGTCACGTTCGCGTCCGCGCTTGCGCGGCGTCTTGCCGCCGAAGCGGCGGCGAACGAGCCGCTGTTGCGGTTCGGCGCGCTGAGCGACACGCACCTGCGGGTGGGCGACGACCCCGATCAGCTCGGGCGCGTGTTCCGGTGGCTGCACGGACGCAACGCCGACGCCGTCGTCATATCCGGCGACATCACGGAGCAGGGCCTCAACACGGAGATCGACTTCCTCGTGCGTATCTGGAACGACGCGTTCCCCGGCGGGAAGGCGGCGGACGGACGCAAGGTGGAGAAGTTCTGGGTGTGGGGCAACCACGACTACTCCGACGCCTCCTACATGCGCCGGATGCCGCCCGAGAAGCTTGCCGAGCAGATCAAGGTGTCGGTGTTCGGCGACAAGGACGCCGCGTGGCGGCGGATCGGCGAAGGGGCGTTCCCCGGCGAGACGTTCACGAAGACGATCAAGGGGTTCTCGTTCGTGGGGACGCACTGGAAGCACGAGGACGAGACCGTGGCGTGGCTCAAGGCGCATCCCGAGGTGGACACGTCGAAGTTCTTCGTTTACGTGCAGCATCCGCAGCCGAGCGCGACGGTTTTCGCCCAAGGGCGTCCGAAGCCCGGCAAGAAGTACAAGGGCCTGCGCGAGGACATGCGCGCCTACTCCAACTGCTTCATGGTGGCGGGGCACAGCCACCGGTCGGTTTCGGACGACCTCGCGCTCTGGCAGGGCGACTTCACCGTGTTCGGCGCGGGATCGACGAAGAGCGTCTCGACGCGTCAGGGATACGAGAACTCGCCCGGCCAGCCGTCGCCTGACAAGTACGTGCCGCACACGCGCGCCGTCGAGAGCGGGAGGGCGAGCCAGGGATCGCTCGTGAGCGTCTACCGCGACAAGGTGATCGTGGAGCGGATGGAGTTCACTCGGGGACAGGCCCTGGGTGACGCCTGGGAGCTGCCCCTGCCGCTCGAACGCCATCCTGACAGCCCGTTCGTGATCGCGGAGCAGGCGCCGGCGCCCGAGTTCCCAGAAGGCGCGAAGGTTGAGGTGTCGCCTCGCCCGAAGTCGAAGGACCGTCTTGGCAGGGTTGAGGCGCAGTTCAAGGTGTGGGTGCCGTACGCGCAGAAGCAGGGACGCTACGGCCGCGTGGTCGATTACGTGTTCGAGGCGCTCGACGCCGAGTCGGGCGACGTGATCGTCAAGCGCAAGACGCTCCAGGACTTCTACACCTGCTCGGAGAAGAAGGCGATGGAGGAAGGCGGGCGGTGCAAGTTCGCCGTCGCCGACCTGCCGGCGGGCAAGTCCGTCAAGTTCCGCGTGACGCCCCGCAACGCGGCGGGGAAAGGCGGACGAAGCCTGGTTTCAGGAGCATTCACGGTTCCGGCCCGAGAAAAAGTGTGATGGTGCACATGGCCATGAAGAGATTCCTTGTGCCTTTGCTTGCTGTCGTTGCATGGTGCGCGACGGGCGCGAACGTCGACTTGGCGGACGAGGAGCTGTCCAGTTCCGTGAAGTGGATATGCCCGAACGAGGCGTTCTCAGATGGGATCGGCAAGCAGAGGTTCTACCGACATGCGTTCAAGACGCGCGAGGGGCTCGTGCGCGCGACCGGGCGCTGGTGGATCGACGACTGGGGCTTCGTCCACGTGGACGGCAAGAAGGTGCCAGCGTCGGCGAAGATGGTGGAAACGCCCGTGGACCTGACGGCCGCACTAGCGAAACCCGGAATGCACGTGCTCGCAGTGGAAGGAAAGAACATGGCAGGCACTGGCGGAGTGTGCCTCTCCATCGTCCTCGAATACGCCGATGCGAAGAATGATACAATCTTCACTTCGGAGAGTTGGCTGTGCGCCACTAACGCGCCGAACGGCTGGACATTACCCACCTTTGACGACTCTACATGGCAACCGGCGTGGCGGCATGGCGATGTTTTCTCGCCCCCTTGGTGCAGCCTCGCCGACATGGCGTCGCTCGCTGTCCCCTCAGAGAACGCACGCCGTGACGCCATATTAGCGGCGCGGGATGCCCGTGCCGCGAAGGCGCTTGAGGCAATCAAGCAGGAAACGAAACCCGTCTGCCGCATCGTGTACGAGAACGGCAAGCCGTACTTCGACATAGGCGGACGGCGTTTCGAGACCACATTCTACAACTGCTCCGAAGGGTGGCACGACGACAACCCCAAGCTGCGGCGGCAGACAGCCCTCTTTCGCGATGCAGGCATGCACGTCTACGGCATCGGCGTGCACACGCCGCGCGTGTGGCGGCCGGACGGCTCCATCGACTTCGCGGACGCCGAGGCGAAGATGCGTTCCGTGCTGTCGATCGATCCGGAAGCCCGCTTCCAGTTCTGCATCGACACGTGCACGCCTCCGAAGTGGTGGTGCGACGCCCATCCGGACGAGCTGATCGGCTACGCCACCGGCACCCCCAGCTACGGAGCCGAGCGGCAGTACTTCAATTTCGTGGCGCCTTCCATGGCCTCCGCCACGTGGCGGAGCGAGATGGCCGACTACATCACCCGTCTCGTTACGTACCTTGAGTCCACGCCATACGCCAAGCGCATCTACGCCTATCGTCCCGACTACGGCGTCCACCACGAATGGCACTACTACGGCTTTTCCGGCTTCCTGCCAGACGTCGGCAAGGCGATGACGGTCGCGTTCCGCCAATGGCTCGAACGCCGCTACAACGGTGACGTGGAAGCGCTCCGCCGCGCCTGGAACGATGGTGCCGTCACGTTCGCAACGGCAGAGGTGCCACGCAAGGACGTCCGCCTGCGCCTGTCCGCCGGGAACATGCGCGACCTCGTGAAGGATCGTCCCGCCATCGACTACGAGCGTTGCCACGCCGAGCAGGTGCGGGACTGCCTGTTTGCCTTCAACCGCGCTGCGAAGGAAGCCTGCGGCGGACGCGCCCTCGTGGGCAACTACTGCGGCTACTTCTTCGGCATGCCCTTCCCGGCCGAGGCGTTCCACCTCGAGAACGACGCTATCCTCGATTCCCCGCTCGTTGACTTCCAGTGCTCGCCGTACGTGTACGGTCCGGCGTCCCGTGCCGCAGGCAACGTGCAGTACGCCCGCTGCCTCCTCGAGGGCCTGCGGCGCCGCGGCAAGCTCGCGCTCCTGGAAGCGGACAACGTGACGACTCTGCACCCCACGGCCCACGGCCACGGCAACTACACGTCCAGCCGGTCGGACGACCTTGCGATCCTCGCGCGCGACTTCGTGCAGACGCTGTGCTGGGGCTGCGGCTACTGGTACTTCGACTTCGGCATCGGCTGGTACGACGATCCGTCCTTCGGCGATTTCTTCAAGAAGATCTACGCCATCCGCCGCGAGATCAAGGACTGCCGGAGCGTATCCGAGGTGCTCGTGGTGGGCGACTACGAGAGCGTGGTGCTCACGAATGCCGGCTCGTCGAGGTTCAACGACCAGCGCACGACGGATCTCGTGAACGCCCTCGGGCATGCCGGAGTCCCGTTCGATACTGCCTCGACTGTGGACCTCGCGTCTGGCAAGCTCAAGGACTACAAGGTGTACATCTTCTGCAACCTGCATTTCCCCACGCCGGAGAAGGACCGGCTGGTGGCTGGCCTGCGCGCATGCGGCAAGAAGGTGGTGATCCCCGAGAAGCCCCTGACGGCAAAGGATTTGCGCGCGCTCTTCGCGGCGAACGGTGTCCATGTGTGGAACGACGATCCCGACGCGGCCGTCTACGCCAGCGCCGCCTGCGTGGGATTCCACTGCGCTTCCGGCGGCGAGAAGACGATCCGCCTTCCGCGCCGCGCGCGCGTGACGATGCTGTATCCCGAGCGCCGCGCGGTTGCCGCCGAGACAGACCGCATCATATTCACGCCGGCAAGGAAGGGCATGTCCACAACGCTTTTCCGGCTCGACACTCCCTGACGCGCGCCTCAGGATGGGCGCATCTGCGTAATTCAGCGCCGAGCCTTCTGATGATTGGAAACAACTATT
>CAMPAF010000012.1 GCA_946631535.1 uncultured Verrucomicrobiota bacterium | reverse complement strand
CGCTCGTGGAGTGGGACTGGCGGCTGCAGGACGGCATCGGCACGCCGCGCGAGCCACGCACGTTCGCCGAGGCCGTGGTGCCGCTCAGGGCGCGCTTCCGCAAGGCCGGACTCGGAACGCCGCCGAAGGAGACGGGTGACGAGACGGAATGGCGCGCGCTCCATCGGGCGTTGCGCGCGCACGCGCTGAAGCGCCTCGCTGGGAAACGGATCCTCTTCGGGAAGTTCGTGCCGGGAAGGATGAGCCATCAGCTCACGCAGTGTCTCGGCCACCGTGCGCGTCCGGGCGGCGGGCTGTTCGTGCTGGAAGATCCGGCGACGATGCGTCCGCGCGAGGTGACACCGCCCAACCTGCCGGCGGGCAGTTTCCTCAATCCCGAGCTCTCGCCCGACGCCACGAAGGTCCTGTTCTCGTACTCGCCCGTGGGGTCGGGGCATGACAGCGCGTATTCCGGCGGCACGCCCCAGCCATGTTCCTACACGCGCATGCCTGTGGAGGTGACAAACGTGTACAACGTCTACGAAGCGCCGTTGACGGGCGGTCCCGCGCGGCGACTTACCTCGGACGGCTTCGACGACCTCTTCCCCATGTACCTGCCGGGCGGGGACATCGTGTTCTCGTCCACGCGGCGCGGCGGCTACCATCGGTGCGGAGGAGGTCCGTGCCCGGTGTTCACGCTCGCGCGCATGGGTCCGAACGGCGAGAACCCGCATTCCATCTCCTTCCACGAGACGCACGAGTGGACGCCAGCGCTCCTGCCGGACGGACGCCTCCTCTACACGCGCTGGGACTACGTGGACCGCAACGCCGTCCTCTACCAGCAACTTTGGGCAGCCCGTCCCGACGGCGGCGGCGTGCGCATCTACTACGGCAACAACACGTGGAACCCGTGCGGCACGTGGGAGGCGCGTCCGGTGCCCGGCTCCACGAAGGTGATGGCGATCGCGGGGCCGCACCACGCGATGTCCGCCGGTAGCGTCGTCCTCATCGACACGCTCAAGGGCATCGACGGCGAACCGCCGATTACGCGCCTCACGCCCGAGGTGCGCTTCCCGGAATCGGAGGAACCGCTCGCGTATGCGCCGCGAAAGCTTGAGGACATCGCATTCGACTATGTGCCGAAGAAGTACTGGGCGGGCGGCATTCCGGACCCGAACCGGAACAAGATCCCGACCGTCCAGGAGAAGCGGTGGCCGGGCCATGCGTTCAAGTCGCCCTGGCCACTTTCCGAGACGGCGTTCCTCGCCTCCTATTCGTACGACCGTCTTCTGGGCGAACCGGGCGGCAATCCGCCGAACCAGTACGGCATCTACCTGTGCGACGCGGATGGCGGGCGCGAGCTCGTCTACCGCGATCCGCGCATCTCGTCGCTGTGTGCGCGCCCCGTCGAGCCGCATGCCTTGCCGCCGCTCGCGCACTCGTCCGTAGACGCCGCGCTGGCGGCGCGCGGCGCGGGCACGTTCGCGCTTGGCAATGTGACTGAGGCGTGGCCGAAGCCGTTCCCCGAAGATCGGCCCATCACAGCGCTCCGCGTGTTCCACGTGATTAACAAGACGACGCCGCACATCGACAAGCCGAAGGTCGGCGCGGGACTCGGCTCGGTTGGACGCGAGGTGCTGGGCACAGTGCCCGTCGAAAGCGACGGTAGCGCGTACTTTGAGGTGCCGGCGCGGATGCCCGTCTACTTCCAGGCGCTCGACAGAGAGGGGCGCGCCGTGCAGACGATGCGGTCCGTTGTGTACCTGCAGCCGGGCGAACGTGAGAGCTGCCTCGGCTGCCACGAGGACCGGCGCAAGAGCGCGTCTGTGCCTGTGCAGGCGCGCGCCCTCCAGCGTCCGCCCTCGCGGATCGCGCCCGAGGTATCCGGTTCGCGTCCGTTCAACTTCCTAAAGCTCGTGCAGCCCGTGCTGGACGCGAAGTGCGTAAAGTGCCACGACGGCACGCGGCCGAAGTGCCCGTCGCTGAAGGGCGATCCCGAGGGGTGGGCGTGCAAGTCGTTCAACGCGCTCGTGAAGCATGTCGCCTATTCGTCGTGGAACGCCCCACACAACAACTACGAGCCGCTCACCGAGCCGCTTCGGTTCGGCGCGCTGGCGAGCCCGCTCCTCAAGCGGATCGAGTCGGGCCACGGCGGCGTGAAGCTCACCGACGACGAGCTGCACCGCCTCGTCCTCTGGATGGATTCAAACGGTGCCTGCTGGGGCACGTTCGACAAGGACAAGCAACGTGATTTGTGAGGCTAGTGATTAGGAAACAACCATGACAACTTATAAAAACAACTTTTGCTATCCGGGCGCAACTGCGCCCGGTTTCAAAAGCGCCGCGCGGTTGCGTGGCGAGAAAGAAGATGTTGTTTTTACAAGTTGTTTCTGTTGTTTCCAAAATAACTTATAGGCAATGGATTAAGAGAAAAGGAAAACAAATGAAGACGATGATTATCGGTAGTATTTTGATTAGTGTGGCGGCGGTGGCCGCGCCGTGGACGAAGGGGCCGGAGGCAAATCGCCCGACGCTCTTCAAGACGTTCGGCGACATCGTAAACACGCCGGAGGGGCTCGCGCTCGACAAGGACGGCAACCTGTTCCTTTCGGCGATCAACGGCGTCGATTCGTCGTACTCCGGCCACATCTGGAGGCGCGATGCGCAGACAGGCAAATGGAGTGTTTTCGCCGTCACGCGCACGAACACGAAGAGCGGCAAGTCCTTCCCGCAGGGAATCGTGTTCGGCGACGACGGCCACCTCTACTACGCCGAGAACCAGTATTTCGCCAACCGCAACTACGCCTCCACCGTCCGGCGCATCGTGATCGAAAACGGCGAGCCGCAGCGTTGCGAGACCGTCGTTGAGCACGTGATGCTTCCGAACGGACTCCGGTGGCGAGACGGCGCGCTATACTTCTCGGAGTCGTTCGCGCACCACGGCGGCAAATTCGGCGGTGCTCTCTACCGGATTCCGGCGGCGGATCTCCGCGCCGACAAGCCCGCGCGGCTGCTCGACAAGGACCACATGGAGCAGGATCCCTACTGCCTCGGTTTCGTGCCCACGAAGCTCTTTTCGCGCAACGGCATCGACCCGCTCGACAACAAGGTGCACATCTACACGGCCGGCCCCGACGGCATCGACTTCGACGCGGCAGGGAACCTCTACACCGGCTCGTTCGGCGACGGTCGCTTCTGGCGCCTGAAGGCGCTGGGCGGTGGCAAGTTCGGACAGCCAGAGCTACTTGATGATAAGACAATGGTCTGTTGCGATGGCGTCGTTTACGATGCCAAGCACGACCGCATCCTCTGCACGGCGGCTGCGCAAAACGCCATCTACGTCTGGGACGTGGCGAAGGGCAAGATGGAGCTCGTGTGGGCCAACGGCGACAACGATGGCGCGACGGGGCTTCTCGACCAGCCGAGCGAACTCATCTACCTGCCTGACGGACGTCTCGTGGTGGTGAACATCGACGCGCCCTCCGCAGGGATGGTCAACTCCGGTGCCGACGCTGTCCACACGCTCAGCGTCATCAAGTAGACCCTTTACACCTGAGCGAGAAATCGGCTATACTGGCGGCGTACCGGAAAGGAACGCCATGAACAGTATATTGTCGATTGTATTGCTGTTGTCCGTAGTCGCATGCGCGCAAACCGCACCGGCAGCAGAAGCAAAGCCCGAAAGCCAGACCACGGAATGGCGGCGGCTCGCCTTCCTGCCGGCGATCAAGCCAGACGCGCGCGTCTACCGCCACATTGTGAACCTGGGCCGCACGGACTGGCGCGTGATCATGCCCCTGAAGCTTACCCTTGAAGGCGCGGATGGGGGCGTGTTTGCGGTGAAGATGAACGGCAAGGACCTAGGCGAGACGCGCGCCGCGCCCTTCGAGGTGATCGTGCCGATGTGGGCAATAAGGGCCGAGACGGGCAACGAACTGGAGATCACGGTCCGCGAGGTCCCCGCGAAACCCGTATCGCGCATCGTGCTGAGCGGAACGTATCCGACCACGAAGGGGCCGCTCCTCTCCGAACTCGATTTCTTCACGAACCGCCTCGACACGACGATTCCCGCGTTTTCGGAAATCCCGGCGCGCATCGCCGCCGGCGACGTCGCGGGCGCGCGGAAGGTTTTCGCCGATCATGTGCGCCGCAGCCTTCGCCCCGGATTCGTCCTCGCCGACTGGAAGGCGAGGCAGAACACGCCAGCCACCATCAAGGCTCTTCGGAAGAAGGCCGAGCTCGTGCAGGACCACACGCTAAACACGCTGGGAACGTCCTGGCATTTCGAGGGACCGGTGGAATGGGAGTTCAACCCCACATACAACGGCTACCGCGAATGGAACTACCACATATCCTACTTCGACAGCGGCGACCCGCTCGCTGAACTCTATCTCCTGACGCATGACGAATCCCTCGCGCGTTCGTGGCGCGAGCTCCTCCTCTCCTTCATCTCCTACAACCCCCTGCCGGCGAAGGCGGGTCCGGGCGCCACGAAGTGCTGGCGTTCGCTCGACACGGCGTCGCGCACGTTCTACATCACGCGCCAGCTACACGCCTTCATCTCCTCGCCGGTCTGCGACGACGAGTTCCTCGTGACCTTCTTCCGCAGCATCTGGGAGCACGGCCTGCGCCTCCGCACCGGCCATGCGTACCGCGGCAACTGGTTCACAAACGAGATGAGTTCGCTCGCGCGCCTCTCGTTCTTCTATCCTTATTTTCAGGAGACGCGCGAATGGCGCGACTACGCCCTAGAGCGCCTCCAGGCCGAACTGGAGCGGCAGGTCTACCCCGACGGCTTCCAGAGCGAGCTCGCGCCCGGCTACCACTGCGGCGTGATGCGCCACTTCCTCGCCGTCGTGGAGACGGCCAGCGAATGCGGCGAGCCCCTGCCGCCCGCGTTCACGAAGGGCGTGGAGCGGATGTTCCTGATCTTCCCCCGCCTCGCGCGGCCCGACCTGCGGTCGCCTAATATCAACGATTCGGGGAACGCGTCCGGCGGTCCGCTCGCCCGTTCGGCGCTCCGCCACTATCCGCACAACGACGTGATGCGCTGGTTCGCGACGGATCGCCGCGAGGGACGCTCCCCGGAGTGGCTCTCGTGCGAGATGCCCTACGCCGGATTCGCGGCGTTCCGCAGCTCGTGGGATCCGGATGCGCTCTGGGCCTTCCTCGACGGCGGCCCCTACGGCATGGCGCACCAGCACGAGGACAAGCTCAACGTCCTGCTCAGCGCCTACGGTAAGGACATGGTCGTCGAGGCCGGCACGTTCGCGTACGACACGTCGGAAATGCGCAAGTACGTGCTCTCCACGCGCGCGCACAACACGGTCCGCATCGACGGCTTCGACCAGAATCGCCGCAAGGGCTATCGTTGGGCGGATGCGGACATCGCCCGGAAGTCCGACCTCGTGTTCCGCACGTCGCCGTCCCTCGACTGGGCGGAGGCCGTGTATGATGACGGCTACGGTCCGGCGAAGATCCCGGTACGCCACGCGCGCCGGCTCATCTTCCACAAGAGCGAGTCCGGCCTGCCGCCGTTCTTCGTGGTTGTGGACAGGCTTTCCGCGGGAGACGGCGCGCGGCACGCGTTCGAGCAGATCTGGCATCTCGAGACCTGCACGTGCGAGACGCGTTCCGACACGTTTGCCGCGGACTTCGGAGACGGAGTGAGGCTCGCCGGCGCGTTCTCCCAGCCGGGACTCGTTGACAAGAAGGGCCAGCACGAACCGGAATACCAGGGCTGGATGCCCATCCACACCGGAGACGAGCACGAACACCGCGCCGTCCACACGCCGACGTTGTGCGGGAAACTCGAAGGAGCCCTTCGCATCGTCACCGTGCTCATGCCTTCGCGTGGCGCCGTTGCCGACATCAAGGGCGTGCGGGCTTCGGACGACCCGGCTTCAAAGGACTACACCGTCATTCTCTCAGAAGGTCAGGAACGTACCTTCGCCGAACAATAAGGACAAATGAAAATGAAGACACAAGTTGCACTCATGTCGGCAGGGCTGGCGTTCGGACTGTTCGCGGCGGATGCGTCCGCGAAACCTGATCAAGCCGCGCCGGCCGCCGCGCCCGCGTTCGTGAACGACATCTGCCTGCCTTCATCGCTGTACCTGCTCTCCGACGTGCAGAACGACCTCTTCGTGCAGCCGTTCATCAAGCGCTGGCGCCCGTACGACGACTACGTCCGGTTCTCCATGGACAAGAAGTACGGCAAGTTCATGCGCCACCTCAGCACGGTGGTGACGCTCGACAAGCCCGTCGACGGTGCGGACATCAACGTGGAGCTCATCAACGGCGACGAGTTCAAGACGATCAAGCGGCAGAAGGTCACTCTCCGCGTGGGGAAGAAAGGCGCAGGCGACAAGGACGTCTACGCGCAGATCGTGGGCGACAGCTTCACGCACGGCCAGTTCTTCCGCGATGCGCTCCTCGATTCCGGCTACGTCCCCAAGCTTCACCTCGTGGGTCTCTTGAAGTGCGGTGCCGGACAGTACAACGAGGGTCGTGGCGGATGGGCGCTTTCCTCGTACTTCAGCGTGCCTTCCAGGCCAAACCGCTCCTACCATGGATTCATGCAGCCTGACGGCGGCCGGTACTGGGGAAATCGCGACTTCTGGAAGATGGCGTGGCGCTGCGTGCGCAAGACCCAGCCGCCAGGCTTCGAGCCCACGTACTCGTGCGCGCGGTTCGACGACTACGTGAACCGCTTCGACGAGAAGACGGGCGTGCTCTTGAATCCCAAGGCGGGCGACTTCCAGTTCGACGAGTCCGCGAAGACGTTCGTGCGCTACGACGGCGCGGCGTGGCGGCCCGTGGACGCCAAGAGCCTCTCTTGGTCGTTCGACTACGGCAAGTACCTGAAGATGTGGAACATCCAGCCGCCGCAGTTCCTCTTCGTCCTGCTCGGTCTCAACGACTGGCGCGGCAACCTCAACGCCGACTTCACCGAATGGGGCAAGCGCATCGCGGTGATGAAGGAATCGTATCTCAAGGCTGTGCCAGGCGGCAAGTTCGTGATCTGCATCCCGTGTTCCACCTGCGGCTCGATCGACAACGCCGCCGGCGACTTCACGCCTCGCCAGAACGCCGCCATGTGGCGTTTCCGCGACTGGCTCATCAAGAACTTCGACGCGCGGGAGAAGGACGGCTTCTACCTCCTTGACGCGGGCATCAATACCGACAACGAGCACGGCTACCGCCTCGCGTCAGGCGCGGCCGCGGTCCCGTTCGAGAAGTGTACAGGCGACGAGAAGCTTCGCGTCCAGGCCGGCAATCCGCACCCCTATCCGAACTACCCCGCGATGGGCATTCCGTTCGCGGCGTTCATCCAATACCACCGGTGAGGACAAACGGGAAGCTTGAGGAGCCTTGAAGCAATGTCGGCACCGTCATCTCAATGCAGCTCGACTTCGAGTGTTACGCCGAATGCGTGGGCTCTGTTGCCTTTTGTCGTTTTCGTATTGTTCTACGCGGGACTTTCCATTGTGGCGAGGTCGTTCGACACCGTCCCTATGGCCGTTGCGTTCTCGGTGGCTGGCGCGGCTGCCATTGTCATGGACCGGGGACGGCCGCTTGCCAGCAGGCTAGAATCGTTCACACGTGGCATGGGTGAGCCGAATCTCATGCTGATGTGTCTCATATTCGTCTTCGCCGGAGCGTTCGCGACTGCCGCCAAGGCGTCTGGAGCCGTGGATTCCGCCGTGACGATTGCCCGCGTCCTCATGCCGGCCCGCTTCATGCTGGCAGGTGTGTTCGTGGTGTCGTGTCTGATTTCGCTGGCTCTGGGGACGAGCTGCGGAACAATTGCCGCCTTGATGCCGATAGCGGCAGGTTTCGTCGGCGAACCGCCTTTCACGCCGGGAATCCTCGCTGGCGCCGTGGTGGGAGGGGCGATGTTCGGCGACAACCTTTCGATGATTTCAGATACGACCGTCGCCGCGGTCAGGACTCTTGACATCGGCATGCGCGACAAGTTTGTGGCGAACTCTGCCATTGCGTTGCCTGCCGCTGCGGTAGTGGCGGTGGCGTACGCCATGATGACCGGCGGTAGCGGAGTCGCCGCCGCATCTGGGGCAGGCGCCGCGTTGACCGCCCGCGATTTCCTGCTGGTATCGCCATATCTTGCCGTGTTTGCTCTTGCTGTTATGGGCGTCGACGTGCTTTTGCTTCTTTTCTTCGGCGCGGCTCTTGTTGCGGCAATCGGCGTAGGCACGGGAGCGTTCGGATTCTTCGACGCGCTTCGCCATCTGGGGCATGGCATGGCGGAGATGAGCAAGACCATGATCGTGGCGCTCCTGACATTTGGCGTGATGGAGTCCGTCCGCGTGCGTGGCGGCCTTGCATGGATCGTGGAGCGGATGTCGCGCGTCGCAAGCGGCTCGCGCACATGCGAGGTGGTGATCTTCGTGCTGGTCTCGCTTCTGAACGTGCTCACAGCAAACAACACGCTGGCGGTCCTTCTGTCTGGCCCGATGGCCAAAGACTGCGCCGACAGGTTCCGCATTGACCGCGCACGGCTCGCCTCGCTGATAGACACCGCCTCGTGCGTCGTTCAGGGATTCCTGCCTTATGGCGGACAGATACTGATCGCGATAGGCGTAGGGCGCGCCGCCGGGCTTGCTCTCTCATCAGGGGATGTCATAACATCTCTCTACTATCCGCCAGCCCTTGCGGTCGCCGTGTTCGCTTCCATGTTCTGGCGTCGCGGACGTTCCGCTATGGCGTGAATCGCGCGTTCAGTCCGGCTCGTCGCACTATGTCCATGAAGTGTTCAAGCTGCGGACGGATCCTCTTCGCGGAGTATATCGGGAACAGGTCGTGAAGTTCCTTCGGCGTGCCGTCGTGTATCGTGACCGTGTTCGCGCCGGCCATGAGGCCGAGATACTGTCCGTCTGGCATCATCTTCTCGAGCGAACTGGTCGTGGGCATGAGACGGTGCGGATTCATGATGCGCAAGAGCGCCATCATGTTTAGCGTCCATGCCGGATTTCCGGGCGGCTCGTTCGCGTATGGGGTGTTCTCGGCCGGCACGAAGATCGTGGTGCTGTTCATCATGAGCGGCAGCTCATGGGCAAGTTCCAGATCGGCGACAAGATCGTCTAGAGTCTGCCCGGGCAGGCCTACGATGTTGCCGGAGCCCACCCGATAGCCAAGGCGGGCGAGCGTGCGGATGCAGGCGATCCTGTTGTCCAGGGAATCGCGTGGCTTGCATGCCATGAAGAGCGATTCCCGAGACGCCTCGAACTTGATGACGTAGTCTGTGGCGCCGGCGTCATGCAGCATTTGGTAGTCTGCCTCGGGCAAGTCGCCCATGCAGAGGATGATGCGCAGGTCGGCATGTCTACGATGTATTTCCCCAACTGCGGCGGCAACATCGTCCACAAAAGACCTCTCCGGGTTCTCGCCAGACTGGAGAAGGACGGTGCGCCGGCCTTTCCCGTACAGATAGTCGACAAGCGTCACGATGGTCTTGCCGTCGAGCGTGTAGTTCTTCCTCTGCGACTTTCCGCCTATGGCGCAATACAGGCACTGCTGCCGGCAGACGTTTGATATCTCGATCACGCTTCGCACCTGGACCTGGTCGTCGGGAAAGCGTTCGTGCCGTCGCGCCCGTGCGAGGGAGAACATCGCCTGTTGCGTCTCGCCTCCGGCGGTAAGCGCCGCTCGCAGCACCTCGGTCGAGAAATCTCCGGCGCTTAGGCTTTCGATGATGCCTTGGTTATCCATTCCTTCTCCTTGTGGTGGCATGCTTCGCTACGGGTCAGGGTTCTCGCCAAAGCTTGTCGTCGACCAGGACGTTGCGGCCGTCCGGACCGAACTTCTTGACGAACAGCGGCAGCGATATCTCGCGTTCACAGTCGTATGACAACGGGCCGAGGACTGACGGAAAGAACTTTGCGGCCGCGATGGAGGGCATTACGGCGGCCTTTGAGCCGCGTGCCTCGACAAGTCCGTGCACCAGCAGCTTAGCGGCCGTGTATGCGAATGGGGCCTGCGGCGGAACCTCATCCGTGCCGGAACCGGACATGTTCCTGTACTTTGCCGCGAAATCTGCTGCGGCGCCGCCCTTGGCACGCTCTTCGTCAAAGGCGTTGCCGACAAACACGATGCCGTCGAGCGAGGCAAGGTTCTTCTTGACGCGCGGATCGATCACCGCCGTATCGGTGAAGATCGTGCCGCGCCATCCGGTCTCGCGAAGCTGGT
Organism: uncultured Verrucomicrobiota bacterium; assembly: GCA_946631535.1. The sequence goes on along the minus strand of CAMPAF010000012.1, from coordinate 11,645 downwards.
TGATGGCCGTGATCAAGCCCTGTCCGAAGCCCGTCACGAACATCCCGTCAGGACGTGCGGCGAGGAGTTTCGCGATCTGCGACCGGAGGTCGGACGCCAGGAAGGGGAAAGACTCGCGTGCCGCAACGGTTCCGCCGGCCTTCTCGAATGCCGCGGTGAAGCCCTTGAGCGACTCCAGCCCGTACATGGCGTCTATGTGGAACACCGCGGCCCGGTCAATCTTTTCCGCCCTGCGCATGTGGCGCGCCATGATGCGCGAGGACGTCGCGATCGGAGGCCAGCAGCGGAGCATCCACGGGTTCCCCTTGACGGAGCGCTCCGTGACCACCATTGACGCGATCGTGGGCATTTCGCGCTTGGCGACCTGCATCTTTGTCATCTGGCAGGTGTTGTCGCCGATGAGCAGCATCCCGGCCACGTTCTGCGACATCAGGAGATTGAAGGCGTTGAGGGATTCGCGCGGCTCGAACTTGCCGTCCTTTGGCAGAATCCTCACGCGGAATGGAAGGTCCCCTGCGGCGTTGATGTCGGCTTCGGCGATCTGCAGCCCGCGCAGGGCGGCTTCGCCGTCGGAGGCGACAACGCCCGAAAGCGGAAGGACCGCGCCGATCTTCACTTCCATGACGCGCGGACGATTCCCGTGCCGGCTGGCGTCTTCGTCTGGCGCGCCGTCGCGCTTGGATCCGAACAGGCCAGAACCGTATGACGCGCATGAGACGGCAACAGCCATCGCGAGCAACGCAACTGTCTTCATTTCGATTTCCTTTCCTTCACAAGCACTCTGCAATCAGGGTTGTCCGCCGCGAAGCGGTCGATCGCGGCGAACATCGCGGCCGCCGTGCGCGGAGCCAGGCCGGCGGACGGTTCGTCGAAGAAATAGACGCGGGCTTCGCGGCACATGGTCATTGCGATGGCGAGCGCCTGGCGCTGCCCGCCGGAAAGCGTGCCCGCCCGCTGGCGTCCCCGCTCCGTCAGGAACGGGAAGAGGGCGACGGCGCGTCCGCGCCTTTCCGCCGCCGCGTCGCGCCGAGCGGTCCAGCCCGCAAGAGCAAGGTTGTCGTCCACGGTTAGCGACGGGAACACGTTGCCCTCGTCACGCAGGTAGGCGACATCCGGCGGAACTTCCCCGCGCGCGTCACGGACGGCGTCGCAGGTCTCAACGAGCTCCACCTTCCCCTGTCCCGAATTGGAGTCTGCATCCTTCTCGTAGAGCGCGCGGACGCGGGCGTCCGAGAACACCTCGGCTGCAGATCCCGTCTTGAGGCATTCTCCTTCGTGCAGGAAGCAGACCGTATCGGCAAAGCGTCTTATCGCCTTGATGTTGTGCTCCACCAGCGCGACGGAGACGCGCTGTTCCTCCACGAGCCTGCGCACGAACGAATACACCCTTTCCGTTTCGCTCGGCGGCAGCGCGGCGGCGGGTTCGTCCAGCAGAAGCAGTCTGGCGTTGAGCGCCATGAGGCGGGAGATGGCGAGCAGCTTGCGTTCCACGAATGAGAGGCGTTCGGCCTTCACGGCTCCCTTGCCCTTGAGGCCGGCGAGGTCTAGCCAGTGCTCAGCCTCTTCGCGGCGCCTGCCGGACGCCATGAGCGCGGCGGCGATGTTCTCGCTTGCCGAGAGGTTCGGGAACGCTCGCACGTCCTGGAAAAGGCGGCCCACTCCGCGGCGCGCCATCTTCCAGGGGGCAAGTCCGGTGACGTCCGAGCCGTTGAGGATCACGCGTCCCCTGTCTGGCCTCAGGTTCCCGTTGAGGATATGGAAGAGAGTCGTCTTTCCTGCGCCGTTGGGCCCGGCGAGCGCGGTGATCTCTCCCGGACGGATCAGCAGGTCCACTCCTCCAAGAGCGGTGAACGCGCCGAACCGCTTGACGATCCCTCGCGCCTCGAGGACCGGCGACGCGCAGTCTTTATCGTATTGCGTAGTCACCGGCAAGCCCTTTCGGTTTCAGGTACATGAGAACGATGAGCAGAAAACCGTAGATGATCTCCCTGAGCGGCCCCGCAACGTCCGCCGGCAGGCCGGTGAAGCGGAGGGCCTCCGGCAGCGCCAAGAGAATCGCCGCGCCGATGATCGGCCCCTTGAGGTTCCCAGAGCCGCCCACTATCAGCATCGCCAGGATGAAGACGCTCTCCCCGATGGCGAAGCCGGTTGGATCGACGTACGACACGTAGCAGGCGAACAGCGCCCCGGTCGTCGCCGCAAGCATCGCGGAAAGCACGAGCGCCGCCGCGAACGTTCGGTTCGGCGCGATGCCAAGGGATGCGGCCGCCAGCTCGTCTTCGCGCAGCGTCCTCAACGCGAGCGCGAACCGAGACCGCGAGAAAAACCGAAAGAGGGCGCATGACGCAAGGCAGAGCGCGAGCACGGCGGCGCAAAACGACGCCTGCGACTCGAACACGAAGCCGAACAGCGATGGGCGGGCGATGTCGGGGAATCCGTATGGGCCGCCGGTGACGTCTGTCCAGTTGTAGAACACACCGAACGCCACCATCTGCACAGCCATGGTGGCGACCGTGAACGTCTCGTTCCTGAAGCGGAGCGTCGCCAGCGCAAACACGCCGCCAGCCAACGCGCCGCCGGCGATCGTCGCGGGAAACGCCGCAGCTGCCGGCCATCCCGCGGTGACGGAAAGCCAGGCGTAGAGGTATGCGCCTATGCCGTAGAAGGTTGCCGTCGCCAGCGAAAGCAATCCGCCATAGCCTATCGCGATGTTGGCGGACATCGCCAGCATCCCGTACAGCCCCAGCATTACCGCCAGATGGAGCACGTACGTCATGCCGCCTCCTCCGCCCGTCTCGCCCGTCCGAAAAGGCCTCTTGGACGGAAAGCCAGCACCCCTAGAAGCATGGCGAAGGCCGCCGTGTCCGCCCACTGCGAAGGGAGCCTCCATACGACTGCTGCCTGTGCGAGTCCCAGCGCAAATGCGCCGGCGCCCCATCCCCAATACCTGTCGCGCCCGCCGAAGAACGCCGCCATGGATGCCATGAGAAGCCAGCGCATGCCCTCGTGCGGATCCATGCCGGTATCGGCGGAAACCATCAGCGCGGGAACGGACACCAGCAGGGTCCCCAACAGCATCGCTGCCGTTCTGATCCTTCCTAGCGGAAGCCTAAGCGCCCGGGCAAGATCCGGTTCGTCGCCCAAGGCCCAGCACGCCTTGCCTATCCTGCTCCTCGCCACCACGAGTCCCGCGACGGCGAAAAGCGCCGCGCAAACGGCGAACTGCCACAATTGAAGCGACGTGAGGCGGACGGCGCCAAGAGCCATCGACCCGTAAGGCGCATGGGGGATGGTCTTCACTTCGTTTCCGAATGCGATGGCGAGGACGTTCTCCGTCACGATCAACGCGCCGAGAGAGGCTATCATCGTCGCTCCGCCGGCGCACCTCCTCTTCGCGAAGGGTCTGTACATCGCGAACTCCAGCAGCATGGCGAACGCGGCGGAAGTGGCAAGCGCCACAACCACGGCCGCCGCCGTCGGTATCTTCGCGATCGCCGCAGCCGCGTAGAACGCATAGCTCGCAACGACGAACTGGGCGCCCATCGCGACGTGGAACACCCTGAACGAGCGGTAAACGATTCCGAATCCCGCTGCCAGGCAGGCGACAAGCGCTCCCTGCACAAGACCGTTAGCGACCAGCTGGAGGAGCAATTCCACTCCCGGGGCCTCCCATCCCGCCCGGTCCGTTCATTCCTCCTGGACCGTCGCCTACGCCTGGGCTTTCTATGCCCTCAAGGCCGGGGCCGCCGTCGGGCCTTTCGCCGTTGGGACCTCCCATGATCTGGCCTATGGTTTGAAGCCCGTCCTCCAGCCCCGATTCCGTCAGGGCATCGACGACGGTGGCGAACGCCTCGGGTCCCACGATCTCCATGAGATTGACGTTGCCGTCCGCCGTCCGCCACGATTCCGGAAGGGTGGCATCCATTTCCCCGTAGCCGGCGCTTATCACTGTGCTCACGTCGCTGACGAACTTTATCTGCGCGTCGCGCGAGAACGTTCCGCTCTTGCGGATCTGCTCGGCCCATGCGTCTGCGGTCTCGCGCAGGGTGGCGTCAAGCGCCGAGACCGTGCTTTCGAACGCCGCCGTCTGGCTCTCGTTCAGGCCCGTCTTCGACACAAACGCCTTGAGCCGCTGCTGCGCCCGTTCGCGCATCTTTCCGATGAACGCCTCGCGTTGCACCTCCTTCTGCTCTGGGGTGAGCGCCGCGATGGCCTCGCGGCGGCGCGCGCGCGCATCCTCCGCCTTCTGCCGCAGCGCCGCGATGCGCGCATTCACCGCCTGGTCGAGACGCTCCTCGGTGATCGCGCCTTCTCCGGCCGGATTTCCTGCGTGCGCTACGGGGCTGGGCGAGACCTGTTCTGTCCGCAGGGATCGCGGGCGCGCAGGCGGACGCGGCGGAATCCTCATCCTCGGGCGGCGGATGGCCGCCTCGCGTTCCGCCATCATCGCAGCCACCTCCTGCTTGAGCGCCCGATTCTGGAAGAAAAGGCATACGGCAGCCACGGCGGCAACTGCGCCAAGCGCCGAGATCGCTATGGTTTTCCTGTCATTCATGACCACTGTCCCTGTCGTTGCGGAAGATCAGAAGGTAGCGCTGCGGCAAGAAGTGGTGGTCTGCGACTAACGTGAAGCCGTAGTGGCGCAGCTGCCCTATGACAAGCTTCTTGTCGATGTAGTTGGAATGGTACGGGAGCGTGTCGCCGGTGACAGGGCTGTTGTCCATGAGATAGAGGATGCCGCCCCTCTTCATCACGCGGGCAAGATCCTTGACGAACGCGTCCCGCTCTTCTTCCGCTTCGGCGTAGATGATGTGGTAGAGCGAGCACATCATGGCCGAGTCCAGCGTGTCTGGCGGCAGGTTGAGCGATGTGACGCCGGAGACGTGCGTCTCCACGTTGCCGATGCCGAAGCGCTTGCAGGTGTACTTCACGGTCTCCAGGTGGTTGGTGTTCAGGTCCATCGCTATCACCTTGCCGGAAGGGCCCACCTTGCGGGAGACCAGCCAGCTGTACAGACCTGGCCCGCATCCGACGTCGCCGAATGTCGCGCCCTTCGGCACGTCGATGAGCCTCACGAACTCGCTGGTCCTCTCCCATTCCTCCCGCCTCGGATTGTTGAAGAGGATGTAGTCCTCTAGCTGTATCTTGCGCTCCAGGCCTGCGGATATGCTCATGTCCTGCACCTTCTGGAGCTTGTATTTCCGCAGAAGGTATTCGCGCAGGACCTTGGCGTCGTCATTCAGGAAGAAGTCGCGGTACACCACATGGCAGGGATTGTTCGTCCATGCTGGATTAAGGCGCTCCGGGAAGAACTTCGCGGTGCACAGCCAGGCCAGAGCCGTATATTCGCCGCCGTAGTTCTCCTTCGGTATGATCGCGTCATACTGCGCGAGAGCCTTGACGGCTTCCTTGGGGTCGTGCTTCTCAAGGGCGTTCCAGAGGAGGCGGCCGGCCTCGATGCCGCCGGCGGTGAGCTCGAAGGAGTCGAGCGAGCCGATGTGCAGAAGGGATTCGCCGTCGCCGAACCTGTCCGCCGCGTTCTTCTCGAAGTCCGTCCCCTTGCGGTTCGCGAACTCTAGGTAGTAGACGCCCGGCGTCAGCTGCAGGCGCTTGACGAGCTCGAAGCCGTATGCGCCGAGCTGGTTCACCACGAGTCGCGAGTCGAGCGAGTATCCGGACACGCCCCTGACGGGATTGTTGTCCAGCACGATCAGCCTTCCGTTGGGGCGGAGAACCTTCTTGACGCTGTTGAGCAGCTTGCGCTGCTCCTGGCGTGGCGCGTAGATGTAGACGAAGTGGTACATCTGGTTGATGAAGAGCACGTCCGCCCGGTTGGACGTCAGCCCCAGGTCGCCGTCGGTGGACTTCGTGGCGAGCATGTTGGGGAAGTCGTAGTCGACGATGTACTTCTGGAGGAAGTCGATATGGCCGCGGTCGTTGTCGAGGCAATAGACCATGCCGCGGTCTCCCACGATCCGCCGGAAACGGTCGGCGTAGAATCCCTGCCGGCATCCGTAGTCGATCACGGCGTCGCCCGGCTTCAGCGCGACGAGCTTCATTATCTCGTCGACCGGCTCCCACTTCGAGCGGAACGGGGAATTGTGTATGAGCGCGTTCTGGTAGAGGTTCAGGTTCATCATCAGCTTCTCGGGGTCCATGCCTTCGTATCCCGGCAACTTGTACTGCGCCATCAGATACGTTTTCAGCCCGTTGAAGTTCTCGCGCGCGAAATAGTCCCAGTACGCCTCCTCGAGATGGCCGTCGAACCTTCTCGCCGCGGGATCCTCGGCGATCTTGCCGATAAGCCAGCCAAGGGCAATGGTCTCGCGGTTGGCCAGCTTGTCAGGATCGAACGCCGCGGCCTTGGCGGCCAGCGCGGCGCAGGCGGCGCGGCGCGCAGGGGTGTCCGGCTCGCTGAGGAGAGAGTAGAGGTTGGAGGCTATGTTCTGCCCGGCGGGGGTCAGCTCCGTGTGCACGAAATCGCCTGCCGTCGCCAGCGACTCGCGCGAAGCTATTTCGATAGGCTCGGCGAAGGCAGCGCATGCGGCTGCCGCCAATGCGGCAAGAAGCTTCTTCATTTCGACTCCTTTCGTTTGAGGATCTCAAGCACCTTCCGCTGGCTGGCGATGAAGTCTGCGACCGAGATTGTCTCCCCCTGCGGCTGGAAGATGAAGCTACCTCCGAAGTTCGCCGCCAGGTAGTCGAGGGTCTTCTCTGCCTCCTCTAGCCTTCCGACGTGGAAGTTGTAGTTGTACTGGGCCGCTAAGAGCTGGGGCTCGATCTCGTAGCCGTTTGGCATGAGAAGCCGCCTGTGTCCGGACCGCTCCGCCTCTTCAAGGTACTTCTCGATCTGGAGCATGTCGCGCTTGCGGATGGCGTTGTAGACCGTGTGCGCGTCGGCGAGGCGGCGGATGTTGGAGTCTGGATATGTCACCTCGAGCTTGCGCACGGCCTTGTCCACCGAGAAGTCGGATCCGAGATCCCCCGGCATAGCCTGGGATATCTCAAGGTAGAGCCGATAGACGTCCATGCCGTACTTCTCCAGATCGGCGAACACCATCCTCTCCACCTCCGCGCGGTTTGCGGCGAGGTATGCGTCCGCCGCGTCCTGCCTCTGTGGCGTCGCCATCGTCGCGATGAGCGCGCCCGCGAAACCGCCCGCTAGGGCGGCGACTGCTACCGCAAGAAGACGTTTCATCCCATGGCCCTCTCATGCTCCAGGATTTCGTCGTTGACGACGTACGGGTTGAGCGGCCCTTCGTTGTAGTGCTCGCGCGAGAACGGAATGAACCGCGGATCGTAGAAGCACTCGACGACCTCGTCGGCGAAGAAGGAACCGAGCTTCGTCAGCCGGAGCGTGTTTGGGCTCGCGTCCTCCACCAGGCCGAAGCGCTTGAGCTTCTGAAGCGCGGGCCAGAACTTCGTCGTCTCTACGTCCACCCCCGTCATGCTCTTGAAATGGTTCTTGCGGAAGGTCCAGTTCTTGAGCGGCAGTATGATGCACCAGCGCTGCTGTGCCTCTGCGTCGCGCACGTATCCGCGGTTGAACGGCAGCTTGCCCTCGGAGATCTTCCGGTAGTATTCGTCGAAGTGCTGGGTGTTCAGCACGAAGCGGTCGCGCAGCGACGAGAACGCTGTCTGCCCGAAGCTCATCTGGTCGAACAGCATGCAGCACTGGTTGTAGGCGTAGAGCGATATGTGCTCCTTCTTCTTCGTGAACACCCTGCGCAGGTTCTCGTGGTAGCCGTGCTCTGCGAGATAGTCGATGGCCATCTGCTTCATGCGCATCGTGTCGTCGACCGGCGGCACGTCCTCCGGATGTATCTGCTCCACCTTCTTGATTAGACCCTGCTGGTCGCCGTACGCCTCCACCTTGAGCCGGTAGAACTGGATCTCGTGCGAGTCGAGCGTCACCATCTCCTTCAGGTCCTCGTACCAGTTCTCGAGCGTCTGCCCGGGATAGCCGAAGATGAACTCGATGTCGAGCTGGTATCCGTAGGCGAGCGTGTTCTTGATGGACTCCAGAGCGGTCTTCTTGTCATGGGCACGGTTCATCTTGCGGATGATGTCCTCGTTCAGGGACTGGATGCCGATCGTGAGCCGGTCGACGCCGTAGTCGCGCATGATCTTGAGACGCTCGTGTCCGTCCGGCCCCACCAGCGTCCAGGGATCGACGTCGTAGTTGAACTGGCGGAGCTGCGACATGTCGCACTTCGACGTGAACATCTTGAGGAAGCGGTCGAGCTGCTTCGGCGTGAGGTCCGTGGGGGTCCCTCCGCCGGCGAGGGCCACGCGGAGCTTGATCTTGTCCATGCCGAGCTGCGCCTTGTATATGTCGATCTCCTTGGACATCGCGTCTATGTAGCGGTCCTTCTCGCAGTCGCTCGCTCCGTACTGGGAGGGATAGTGGCAGTAGATGCAGCGCTTGGGGCAGAAGGGGATGTGGTAGTAGACGTCCATGAGGCCGTTCTCCGGCGGCGTGTACCCTCTGAACATCACCTCCTGGTCGATCGGCGGATACTTCGTGATCGGCGGGTAATGCACGGCCGGCACGAAATCCCCGTGCTTGCAATGAAGGCCAAGCCTTACCATCTCGTGAAAATCGTCCACGCGCTTGTCCGCGAGATTCACTAGATCGCTCAGGTTCATTTCTTGACAGCTCCTTCTCTCATTTTGCTCCGAACGTTATGAACATGACGCCGATGACGGCCAGCGCCATCCCCACGATTTCACGAGGCTTGACCTTGTGGTGCCCGAACGCCGCCATGAACGGCAGGACAAACAGCGGCTCTAGGCTCAGCAGCGCCCCGGCCACCACGACGTCGAGGTACTTGAACGCCGCCATCGAAAGGCCGAACCCGCCAAACGCCACCACCGCCGTCACGCCCAGGAAGCCGGCCCCGTAGCGCTTGTCCGCAAAAGGCTTGGCCCAGGCGGAGACGCGGCCCGCGAAGAGCCCGAACAGTGCCAGTGCAAGTCCGCCAGCCGCCATCCGGTAGAACGTGACGGCGAACGGGGACACTCCCGCCTCCCCCGTCATCACCGGCTTCGCGATCACCGTCGAGACTGAAGAGCAGATGAAGGCGACCACGCCGAACAGAACCCCTTTGATGGTCGACTTGCCTCCCTCGCCTGCCTCCACCGGGAACATCAGGAGCGCCGTGGCCGTGATGATCAGCCCGATTCCGCACCATGCCGGCAAGGAGGGCATCTCGCCAAGGCACAGTACGCCCAGAACACCCGTGAACACGTTGGGACATGTGAGAAGCAGGATCGTGAGCAGCAGAGGCGAAAGCTGTCCCAGCGCCGCGAAGAAGAAACAGTCGCCGATCGCGATCCCGATCACGCCGCTCGCCGCCAGCAGCAGCAGGTCACGCCCCTCGGCATGCGCCCCGCCGGCAAAGAGCAGCACCGGGGCAAGCAGGATTGCGGCCACTAGCGACTTCACGGTGGTCATCCCCACCGGATCGAGCCTTTCTCCCAGCTTCTTGAACAAAACCCCGCAAAGCGCCCACGAGGCGGTGGACCCTAGTGCGGCTGCAACGCCGATGCTGGTGTTTGTTATGCCCATTAGACCGATAGACCGATTTTCGCTTTCCCCTCTAATGGAGAAGGGAAAGCGAGTCTATCATATTGTGGCATGACATGCAATCAGCCGCCGAGAAATACTCCTGTGCCTATGCCGGGTGATCAGGGCAGCACGGCGCTAGCGTAGCGGTCGTGGCCGGCGTAGTCGGACTCGATGCGTATGCTATCGAAGCCCGCGTCGAAGAGTCGCTTCTGGAGGGCTGGGCCTTGGCCGTCGCCGATCTCGAAGAATACGCCGCCGCCGGGGCGCAGCAGGTTTATGGCGTCGCCGATAAGGCGGTCGTAGAAGTCGAGCCCCTCGCGCCCGCCGTCGAGCGCGTTCATCGGCTCGAAGTTACGGATGCGCGGGTCGAGGGTCGCGCACTCCGCCGTCGGGATGTATGGCGGGTTGGAGACGAGGATGTCGATCGTCTCCGGCTCGTCGAAGTCGTCTAGCCCGTCCGCGACCGCGAACTTCACCTTGTCGGCGAGGCCGCAGCGGGACGCGTTCTCCGTGGCGAGCGCGATGGCGTCCGCCGAGATGTCGATGCCGAGGAAGATTCCGTCTGCCATCTCGCGCGCGAGGGAGAGGATGATGCAGCCGGAACCTGTGCCGACGTCCACGACGAACGGCCTCTCGTTGCCGCAGGCCTTTGCGAAGGCGAGGACGCGCGTGACGAGCTCCTCGGTCTCGGGGCGGGGGATGAGCGCGCGCCGGTCGCAGGAGAGGGTGAGCGAGCGGAAGTCCCATTCGCCCAGTACGTACTGGATGGGTTCGCCGGCCACGAGGCGCGCCATGCCGCGCCGCATGGCCGCAACGAGACGTTCCTCGGGAACTTGCGCGAGGTGCGGAGAAAGAAAGCCGCGCCCGCACTTCAGCAGGCGCGCCATCAGCAGCTCCATCGCCACGGAGGCGTCCGGCACGCCCTTGCCGTCAAGGTACGTGCCGCCCAGCGAAAGCAGCTCCTGCCAGGTCTTGCTCACCGCTCAGAACGGCAGGTCGTCGGGGTCTCCGGCATCCACGTCCGCCGGCGCTTCCGCGGGCTGCGGTACTGGGACCGGCTCGGTGGCCGTGCCGTCGGCGTTGAGGACGTCGATCTTCCAGCCGGTGAGGTCGGTGAAGTAGCGAGTGCCGTTGGGACCGTCCCAGCGGCGTCCGTCGATGGTGAACTGGACCTTGACGCGGTCGCCCTGCTTGACGGCGTCGACGAGCGAGCACCGCTCCTTCTTGAAGGTGAACAGCACGGGGTTGGGATACTTGTTCGGGGAATCGACGTCGTTGCCGACGACAAGCTCGCGCTTCGTGAATCCGTTCGCGCCGAATGCCTTCGTCTCGCCGATGACTTCCACGACGCCCGTATAATCGTAAGTTACCATTTTCTTTCTGCTCCTTGTGTCCTGTCGGGATGATTCTACCAAATCCCCGCGGTGACCGCAAGACGGAGCGGAGCTTGAACTAGTCGGCGTCGCCCATGGTGGCCTGGAGGACCTCCTTGAGGGAGGTCATGCCCGAGGCGACCTTGAGCATGCCGTCCTCGCGCAGCGTGCGCATGCCCATTTCGCGGGCGCGTTCGCGGAGGACGGACGTCGGGGCGTGGTCGAAGATGAGTCGCTGGATCGTGTCGTCCACCTCGAAGATCTCGAATATGCCCTTTCGGCCCTTGTAGCCGCCGTTGCAGGCCGAGCAGCCCTTGCCGATGTACATCTTGTCCGGGGCGAGCTTGGCGAGGGGGCCGAGCATCTTCTTGTCGCGGTCCGTGATCGTGTACTCCTCCTTGCACTTGGTGCAGATGGCGCGGACCAGACGCTGCGCGAGCGCCGCGCGCATGGCCGACGCCACGAGGAACGGCTTCACGCCCATATCCGTGAGACGGGTCACGGCCGACGGCGCGTCGTTGGTGTGGAGCGTGGAGAACACGAGGTGGCCCGTGAGCGACGCTTCCATAGCGATGTCGGCGGTTTCCGAGTCGCGGATTTCTCCGATCATCACGATGTTCGGCGCCTGACGCAGGATGGAGCGGAGGGCGGCCGAGAAGTCGAGGCCGACGTCGCGGTTCACCTGCACCTGGTTGATGCCG
>CAMPAF010000011.1 GCA_946631535.1 uncultured Verrucomicrobiota bacterium | reverse complement strand
AACACGAAGATGTTCAAGCGGCTCGGTCCCGACACCGGCTTCGACTGCATCGGCGAGTGGAACGTGGCGGAGTCGCTTGCGCGGCTCTTCGACCGCCTTGAGATGAATGACGCGCTCCCGCGCACCATCCTCTACTCCCTCAACCCGAAGGACAACGAGATGCTCGCCACGCTCATGGGCAGCTTCCAGCACGGTCCCGAGAAGGGCCGCATGCAGCTGGGCGCGGCCTGGTGGTTCCTCGACCAGAAGGACGGCATGCGCAAGCAGCTGGAGGCGCTCGGCGCGCTCGGCTGCCTCGGCAACTTCGTGGGCATGCTCACCGATTCGCGCTCGTTCCTCAGCTACACGCGCCACGAGTACTTCCGCCGCATCCTCTGCCAGATGCTCGGCAAGGAGATCGAGGCGGGCGAGCTGCCGCGCGACATCCCGTGGATCGGCAGCCTGGTGAAGGGCATCTGCTACGAGAACGCCAACAGGTACTTCTTTGGTTAAAGGGTTAAAAGATTAAAGAGTTAAACGGTTAAATGGACAGCGAGGAACTGGACAACACGGCCATCAACCTGGCGGAGGAGCGGTTGAGGCTCGAGCGCGAGGCGCTTGCGGTGGAACGCGAGCGCCTCGAGGCGGCGAAGCAGCACGCGGAAGAGGAAGCGCGCCTTGCGCTGACTCGCCGCCGCCCGTTTCTGGCGTTTGCCGTGGTGGCGCTGCTGGTGGCGCTCAGCTTCGCTGGCGGACTGCTGGCCGGCATTTCGATCATGGAAAGCCGACAGCAGCGTCTCGCCAAGGAACGTCTTGAGCGCGCCCTTTCCAAGCTGAACATCGAGCCGACCTCGGTCACGACCAACTCCGTGCATCTTTCCGGGGCGAAGACCGGCCAGTCGCACCGTGACGTGGCTGTTGTGGTCATTCAGTAAGAAGGTCAAAAGCCCGTCGCCTGCGTTATGCACGAGAATGTAAATGAGGATAAGTTTCGGTGAAAAGGAAACAACCATGACAACTTGTAAAAACAACATCTTCTTTCTCGCCGCGCAACCGCGCGGCGCTTTTGAAACCGGGCGCAGTTGCGCCCGGATAGCAAAAGTTGTTTTTACAAGTTGTTTCTGTTGTTTCCAAAAGAACTTATAGGTAAGGTTAGAAGTTGCTAAGGAATCGTCTAGTGTCTAATTGCATTGCTGTCGTCTGTCGCCTGGTGACATTCGGCATCCGCCGCCCGACATCCCATCACCTTTCACCTTTCACCTTTCACCTTTCACCTTTCACCACCCTTCACCTTTCACTTCTTCTCATCTTTCACCTTTCGCCTTTCGCCTTTCACCTTTTCGCCTATTCTCCATCCTTCGACATTTCGGCATCGTCCACAAACCTGATCGTGACGGAGCAGACGGCGATCACGCTGCGGCTGCGGATGCCTGGCCTTGGCGATCCTTTCGTCGACCAGCCGCCTTTCCTGAACCAGCGTCCTCCGCACATGGAGGCGGAGTTCCTGTCGCCGGACTGGTCGCCAGGTCCGCTGGCCGCGGTCGATCCGAAGCAGCTGTTCGAGGGGCAGTCGCGTCGGCGGCGCGGCGACGTGCCGTCGTTCACGCTGAACAACTACGTGTCGAACGACATCTTCTCTTCGATGGGCGATCCCTTCGGCATGATGGACGACGACTTCTTCGGTCGTTCCATGCTGGGTCCGAAGAAGACGCTATTCCCGTTCACGGTACGGCACGGCAAGGTTGACGGGACGAACTTGTGGGAGTTCACGGTCACGACAGCGCCTTACCGGGCCGCATCGCAGGGTACGGTCAAGATACCGCCCGTACGCATCTCTGTTCCGATGATTGTCGCGGTCCGCGAGGGGCGCGACCGCTTCGGCCGTCGCGCGCACGTGCCTGAACTTCGCGAGGTCCGACTGGAGACGAGGCCGCTGAAGATTGTGGTGAACGGACCGCCGTCTGCGGGACGCCCAGAGGAGTTCTGCGGAGCATTGAGCTCGAACCTGACCGTGCGCGGGACGCTCGACACCAACGTGTGCACGGCGGGAGATCCGCTCGTCTTCACGCTAGACATCTCGGGTGCGGCCGATCTCGCCGCGGTCTATCCGCCTGCGCTCGACAAGCTGGTGAAAGATGACGCCTTCAGGGTGGATGCGGGTTCTGTCAAGACGGACACGTTCGCAGACTTCCGCCGCTTCACCTGGCGCGTTCGGGCTGTCAAGGCAGGGACCGGGGAGTTCCCCTCGATTCCCGTTGCATACTACGACCTGGGCAAGCGCGCGTATGTAACCTTGCGGACCGACAAGATACCCATACAGGTCAAGGCTGGCGCACAGGCGACGCTTGGCGCGCTGGACGAGGAAGGCGGCGAGGCCGACATCCTGCCGATGCCGGACGGGATCGATCTCGATCCAGCCGGCGCGGCGCCCCTGCCGTTCCTGCCGCATCTCGCGCTTTCGGTCCTGCTGTTCGTCCTGCCGCCGCTCCTGTTCCTCGCGATCCGCCTCGCCCCGCCAGTGCGGCGCCGCGTGGCGGCGCGCAACGCCGCCTACCGCAAGGCGACGGCTTTCGCGCGATGCCGCAAGGCCTTGCGCGGACGCGACACCGACAGGCGCAGGCAGGCGATCCGCACGTTCTTCGAAGTGCGCTACGGCGTGAACGGCGCCGCGGTGACTGCAGCCGACGCGGAGCGCCTTATGTCGCCTGATTTCTCGCCGGAAGAAATCGCGCTCGTGACTGCCGCCCTCGCGGAGATGGACCGCACCGAATATTCCGCGCGCACCACGCTTACGTCCTTTGTGGTCTTGTTCGCCGCCGTTCTCGGCGGCGTGGGCGCTTCCCTTGCCGCGCCTTCCTCGCCTGATTTCACCTACCGCCGCGCCTCCGTGCTGGCCACGCGCGCAACAGACGAGGCTGGCTTCCGCGCGGCGGCGGCGGCGTATGCGGACTGCCTTGATGCCGGCGCCGCCAACCCAATCATCTTTATGGACTACGGCACGTGCGCCCTCATGGCCGGGGACTCGAAGGCGGCGCAGGCCGCGTTCCGTCGCGCCGAGCGCTGGGGCGGCGAAACGCCTTCCACTAGGCGCGGACTCGTGGCAGCGCGCGCGCGCCTGCTGCAGGATCCGCGCGCGGAGCTATCGCCGGCAAGGATGTTCTTGCGGCCGCACGTACTCTACTCCGCCGACGCGCGGCTCCTCTTCGCAGCGTGCGTGTGGGCGGTACTCTGGATGGCGGCCCTCCTGCCGCCGGGCTGGTGGCGGAGGTTCATCCTCTTCTGGGGAATCGCCGTGTTCGCGGCGGCGGCGATTTCGGCGACCGTCTCCCTGGTCGAGGAGAGGCTGGAGGAAGGAGGCATCCATGCGCAGGCTTAGCGTGCTAGCGGCGGCGGCCGTCGCGATCCTGGCGGCGGACGCCCAGTTCTTCAACTTCTTCCAGAAGGGTCCGTCTGTCAACGCCGAGGTGACCGGCAAGGCCCGCATGGAGCCGTCGTCGGTGGTGGTGGGCCAGCCGAGCGCGATCGTGCTTGAGCTTGACGTGGAGAATAATGTCGGCGTCGAGAACCTTCAGGTTGGCGGACTGCCAGACTCGGGGGTCGTGTACGGCGACGGCTTCGAGAATCTGCCGGACGGCAATTCGTCGCGCGCGGGTCGCACGGTGAAGAGATTCCGGCTGCCGGTACGCTTCCTTTCGTCGGTCACGCAGGAAGTCGCGATGGTCGTGCAGGGCATGGCGGTGGTGCGCCGCCAGCAGGGCGGGATGAGCTTCTCGTCGTCGTCGAGCTTCGGCACTCGCCTGGCGCCGTTCAGGATGGAGGTTCAGGCGCTGCCGACGGACCGGCGGCCGCAAGGCTTCTCCGGGGCGGTGGGCACGCGGTTCCAGATGGAGCAGAAGCTGACGCCGGACCATGTGCGGCCTGGCGACCTGGTTACGGCCACGTATACCTTGACCTACGACGGGTACTGTCCGTCGAACGTGTGGCCGTCGATAGAGCGGCTCTCGAAGGAGTTCAAGGCGTACGACCCGAAGGAGATATCGCGCACCGAGGGGAGGATTGTCTGGACGCAGATGCTTGTGCCGCTCACGGTCGCGGCGACGAACTCCGCGTTCGTCTCGCTCGCGTACTACAATCCGCGCCCGAAGCGGTACGAGATGGCGCGGGCGAGGCCGGTGCCGCTGGTGTTCGTCTCCGGCAAGGCGGCATCTACGGAGAACACGGCCGTGGTCGTGACGACGGAGGCGACAGGCGCAGCGCGTGGCGCGGCCGATAACGGAGTGGGCGGGGAGAGGACCGTGACGCTGCGGCTCGCGCCGTCGGACGCGTCGCCGGTGGTGGCCGTGTTGCCGCCCGGCACGCCCGTGACCGAGCTTTCGCGCCACAACGGTTGGCGCCGCCTGGAGTCTCCGCGCGCCATCGGCTGGTCCCGTTGATTTTCCCACTTCCCACGGACGGAAGTTTCGGGTATAATACTGGCAGTTCAACCGCAAGAGGCATAACGACATGGCGACATTTCAGTATATCGCAAAGGACAGCTCGGGCCAGGAACGGCGCGGCACGGTGGAGGCCGGTGACCGGTCGGGCGCCATAGCGGCCATCAGGGCGCAGGGGCTGATGCCCACTGCTCTCGGCGAGATCAAGGGTGGCGGCGGCGCTGCCGCGAAGAAGCCCGCCCCTGCCAAGAAGGCTGCTCCCGCGAAAGCGCCCAAGAAGGGCAACATCGACATCAAGATCAAGTTGCCCAAGTTCCTGCGCGGCAGGGTGAAGGCGAAGGACCTCACGTCGTTCACGCGCCAGCTCGCAACCCTGGTGAACGCCGGGCTTCCGCTGATGCGCTGCATCGAGGTGCTCAAGAAGCAGAAGATGGCGCCGGCGATGGCGGACTGCCTTGACGGCATCTCGGAGAACATCGCGGGCGGCGGCACGTTCTCCGACGCGCTGACTGCCTACCCGAAGATATTCGACAACCTCTACGTCAACATGGTGAAGGCCGGCGAGGCGGGCGGCGTGCTCGAAGTCGTGCTGAACCGTCTGGCCGAGTTCGCCGAAAAGGCGCAGAAGATCAAGAACAAGGTGAAGGGCGCGATGATCTACCCTTCGGTGGTCCTCTTCGCCGCCATCGGCATCACGGCATTCCTGCTCATCACGGTGATCCCGAAGTTCCAGCAGGTGTTCAACGACATCCTCGGCGGCGCTTCGCTGCCTGCCATCACGGAGTTCGTGATGGGAATCTCCGAGTTCGTGCAGCACAACGGCCTCCAGATATTTGCGGGCGTGGCGGCGCTCGTGGTCATCTACAAGATATTCGGAAAGACGCCGTTCGGCGCGTACCAGCTGGACAAGTTGAGGATACACATCCCGGTGATCGGCACGCTCGTGCGGCGGACGGCCATCTCGCAGTTCACGCGTACGCTGGGCACGCTTCTTTCCTCCGGCGTGCCTATCCTCCAGGCGCTCGTGATCGTGCGCGACACCACCGGCAACCGCGTTGTGCGCAAGGCTATCCAGACCGTGCACGACGCCGTGAAGGAGGGCGAGTCGATGACCGACCCGCTGGCTTCCTCGGGCGTGTTCCCGCCGATGGTCGTGTCGATGGTGCAGGTGGGCGAGGAGACGGGCGCGCTGCCCGACATGCTCACGCGCATCGCGAACACGTACGACGACGAGGTGGACAACGCCGTCGCCGGCATGACGGCGGCCATCGAGCCGGCCTTGATCATCTTCCTCGCCGTGGTCGTCGGCACGATCGTCATCGCCATGTTCCTGCCGATGATCAAGATCATCTCGCAGGTCTCCGGCGCGGCAGGCTAAAGGTTAAAAAGTTAAAGAGTTAAAAAGTTGAAGCGTCTTACGTCTAAATGTCTGGGTATCATCGTCCGGCGCCTGCCGTCTGGCGTTCGCCGCCAGTCGGGTTTTACGCTGATCGAGCTTCTGATCGTGACGGTCGTGATCGTCACGCTGATGGGTATCGTATTCCGCCTCGCGGGCGTCGGCAGCGACTCGCGCGCGAAGTCCAAGACCCAGGCGCGGCTGCAGCGCCTCGAGAATGCCGTCTCCGGCTACTACGCGGCCTACGGTTCCTATCCGCCCGTGCCGCTCCAGAACCGCAGTCGCGACATCAACGTGAAGGTGGACAGCAACGGCGTGCAGGGCAATGTGAAGAACGACGCCAAGCTGACCGACCCGAAAGACAACGAAACGAAGAAGCAGGTCGAGGCGGCTTGCAGAGCGCAGCCGATCGCGGTGCTCTTTCCTTTCTTCATGAACAACAGGGTGAACGGTGAGCTGAGGGGAAAGAAGGAAGCGCTCGTGAGCGCACTTGCTCTTGAGAAGTCTGGCTTTTCCTTCCTGAGCAACGTGGGCGGACTCAAGATCGGCACGAAGGACGAGGCGGAGCTTTTCCAGTTCGGGCTCCTTTCGTTCCTCCTTCCGCGCTACCTCTTCATGCTAGGCGGCGATCCGGTGATGTACGATACGCGGCATAGCCAGTGGGAAAAGAACAACCAGTTGCCGTGCCGCATCGATACCGGGCGCCCGTACGAAAGCTGGGAGTCGATGCAGGAGTACGTGCACGGAAGGGGAAGCTCCAACGCGGAGCAGCTGTTCCTTGTCGCCAACCTCACCTCGCAGGCTGTGTGCGCGCGCTGGATGCCCAACTTCGAGAAGATAATCAGCGGAGGACTTGAGTTCTACGGCGTGGATACCTCTGACCCAGACTGGCCGTACCTGAGCTCTTCCAAGTACACCGCGCTTCCCGACGAGACAGCCGACGAGAAGCGGTGGCTGCACATGATCAGCAGGAATGGTTACAACAGCCAATCCGACTATCTGCTAGACGGCATGACGGTGGCTGACGGATGGGGCCGCGAGTTCTACTACTACTCGGATACGCCCTACCAGAGCTATAGGCTGTGGTCGGCCGGGGCGAACGGCCTCACGTTTCCGCCTTGGCTGATGGAGCATCTGGATTCATTCAGCACGAAGGAGCAGGAGACGATCACGGGATGGACCAAGGACGACATCAGCCATCTGGCGAATTAGGGGTTAAAGGCGTAAAAGATTAAAGAGTTAAAAGGTTAAATCGTTGAGAGCGAGGTCGTTGTGAAGGATAGAGGACAGATGAGAAAGAGCAAAGGTTTCACGCTGATCGAGATCTTGGTGGTGATTGGCATCATCGCCGTCCTGTCTGGCGCCTTGATGATGGGCTTCGGGCGCGTGACGAGGTCGGCACAGCGAGCCAAGGCGACGGAACAGATCTCTCAGACGGCTCAGGCGCTTGTGGTCTTGCGCCAGAAGAACGGCAGAACGTGGCCAAGCGTCCTTGTCGGCAACCTTTCCGGAGGTGACGGAGCCGGAAAGGGCATGGTCATGGAGGTGGCGAGAAAGTTCGGGGAACTCAACCTGCTGGGCATAGCCATGAAAAACGGAAACCCGATCGGCATCAGCCGCTTTGGGGTTGTTGATCCGTGGGCCGAGGCCGTCCTCAAGCGCAACGCCAATGCGGACCTTGGGGCGAAGGTGCCGTCTGGCGGCACGGTACAGGATCACATCATCTATTTTGCCGTTGACAAGGACAACGACGGGATCACGGAGGCGGACGTGGGCGGACAGCATGTGCTGGTTCGTGCCGAAGCGATCGCATGGTGCGCGGGAGCGGACGGCGTGATTGCACCGTACGCGCAGCGCGGCCGTTCCGACGACATCTACAGCTGGGACAAGGCGAAGGAGAAGAAGTAGTTAAGGGGTTAAAAGGTTGAAGGGTTAAAAAGTTAAAGAGTTTCAACAGTCACAGGGAAGATGGTGTCTAAGATGAAAAGGAAGAAGAGAGGCTTTACGATCGTCGAGATGCTGATGGTCATCGCCGTGCTGGCGGTGCTGGTTGGCATCGTGTCCACGGCGGCGACATCGGTCATCCGCAAATCGCGCGCGCGCAAGAACGAGGCGTTGCGGGCTGCGCTCCAGACGGGAATCGCCACATACTGCCAGCAGGAAGGGTTCTGGCCGCCGGGCAAGAGCGGCAAGATCCAGACGTGGGCTGATGATGGCCTAGATGCGAAGTACCGGAGCAAGGGGGAGCATGTTGCGACACTAGAAGAACAAGACTATGACGCCCTGATGAGCCATATCGTGACGCGTTGCCTGAATGCGTCCGGCAATCCGGTCATGGATGTCTCCGCGTTCACTGCGGTGAGGAAGGCGGCAACCTCTGCCAAGGGCGACGACGGCCTGCCGAAGTGCCACGGCGAAGATGTCAAGTCGTGGGTGGCGAAGCTCAAGGCGAGCAATGCCCGTGGCTCCACGCCGCAGCCGGGCGAGATGACTTTCGGCTACTCCAGTCCGGAGAAGGGGTACTTCCGTCGGTTCGTGATAAAGTACAATTCCGAGGCAGACAACGTAACCGTCGAACTTTAGCGAAACATGAGGATGAAAGCGCACGCAACAGAAAGGTCGGCCGGGAAGGCCGCGTTCACGCTCGTCGAACTGATGGTCGTGATAGGCCTGATGGCGTTGCTCGGCACGGTTTCCGTGACCGGGTATTTCGCTGCTGTCCGAGGCATGACGGACCGCGCCGCCATGCAGGACACGATCTCCATCATACGCCAGGCGATGCAGGTGTGCCTTATCGACCAGACGCCGACAGCGGTGCTGTTCTACAATCGCCAGACGCAGACGAAGCAGGGCGATGGCGACACGGCCGAAGTGGAGGCGTCGAGCGCCGGCACGGCCGTTGCCATCAAGATGGCAGGGCGCCTCTCGTATGTCAATGGAGACATCCTCGTTGACGAGTTTGCCGACTGGAACCAGTCTTATCCCGTGTTGGCATCCGGCAACCACAGCAGTAGCGACGTCGGGATTCCGTTCTACCGGATGGCCAACCTTGCCGGCGAGGTGGCCGGTGGCATAGACAAGTGCCGCGCCTTCGTGTACACAGCCGTCGAACCGGTCGAGTTCGACAACGAGTACATGATCGCCTACGGCGGACAAGTGCAGCATTTCTGCCAGGAATACAAGAAGTACGGAAAGGACAACGCGAAGTTTTCCGGCACCGCATACAACAACGGCAACAACCAGCGGTGGGGACATCGCGTCAAGCAGGGCAACGGCCTCTCGTGGAAGGTGGGCGATGCCTACGGAGTGGAGATAGGCACGCTCCAACTGCCGAATGGGATCGTGTACGGCAACAGGGCGGCGAATTCCACGAAGATCGAGTCCGCAGGCGCCCTGACATTCAGCCCGAGCGACGTGGCCAGCGCCGATGCGTACGAGATGAACCTCGACAGGACAATCACCATCTCCACTTCCGACGGCAGGAAGATCGGAAGCATTTCGGCGAGCGACCTCAGGGACGACGCGAAGTGAGTTGAGAGTTAAGCGAGTTGAGAGTTAAGAGTTGAGAGTTGAAGCCATGAGATTCTTTGAGACCAAAAAAGCCTTTACCCTCATGGAGGTGAATCTTGCCATCTTCATCATGGCCGTCGGCCTGCTGGCGATGGTGGCGCTCTATCCGCTCGCATATCGCGAGAGCCGCCAGTCGCAGGACGACGTGAAAGCGGCGGCGGCGGCGGATTGCGTCCTCAACACCCTTTCGGCGACTCTTTCTTCGCGGAACATTACGTGGGACGATTGGGAGCAGGGGATCAGCAGCGCGATACAGTCGCAGAGGCAAGGTTGGCTTACATACTGCGACAGGGCGCAGAACTCGTACTCTCCGAAGAAGCGCACCGAGATCAACTCGATTGCCAAGGGCGTGTTTGGCAAGCTGACGGACATCAGCAGGGACGGCAACAAGCCGCCGTGGCCCGTGAACAGCGAGCTCGCGTGCGCGATCGTGGTGCAGTGGGGCCAGATTCCGGTATTCAACGGGACGACGATGCGCATGGAGGACGACCGCTCTCGCGTGGCGATCAGCCTGCGGACGACCCGCCGCGCCGGCGACCTGTTCGCCCAGCCGATTTTCTACACCGAAGTCCATTTCCAGGGCGACCAGGAGAATCTGAAGAGTGAATAGAGGAGGACGGAGAGTGAAGAGTGAATCTAAACGCGGATTTACGCTGATCGAGATCCTCGTGGCGTCGCTGCTGCTGGGAATGCTGATGACCATTCTCACGATGGTGTTCAACTCGTCTGCCATCGCGTGGCGCACGGGCAGGGCCAGCAACTCGATGATGGGCAAGGCCCGTCGGCAGCTGTCGTACGCGCAGTATCTGGCGGACAGCGCCCTGCCGCGCGTGGACACGGCAAACAAGTCGCATACCGGGCGCATACTGTCCGCGTGGGACAGGGATGGCAAGCTGCGCGACAGGGCAGTCGAGATATACGCAAGCGGCAAGTTCCCGTTCCCTCTGCCGAACTGGGCCTCGCAGGGCAGCAACGGGTCGTCCGTGCCGCAGCCGTGGCAGCAGGTGCGCAACATCGAGAAGCTCAGGGCCGACGGCGGCAGCACGCACATAGTGGGCGTCCATTCATGGGGACCAGACGGTAAGCAGAACACGTCCGACGACATCAACACGATGCCGCTGGTATTTGAGTAGGAGGCGGGACCATGAAAAGAACTTCGGGATTTACGCTTGTCGAGCTGCTGGTGGTCATAGCCATGCTGATGCTCCTTGCTGGCGCGGTCACCTCGTCCGTCTCCTCCGCCCAGCGTCGCGCGAAGATCGCGCAGGCCACGGCCGAGGCGCAGGAGATGACGAACGCCATCCTGGCGTACGAGCATTTCGGCGACGACTACAAGCTTCCGAACTACGACAACACGCCGGCCACCGAGTCCAACATGGGGTTCATCCTTGGCGACGCGACGGTCAACGGGCAGAAGGTGCCCGTGCTGTACAACGCCTCGATCAAGGGCGGGCAGATTCTTGATCCTTGGGGGAATCCATATTACGTGACCATCAAGGCGGGCAAGCCGATCCGCACGGAGACGGACAGCTCCGACCAGCTGAAGTCGTATGTCGCTTTCCCGAACTTCAACCGCCGGCCGGCGGACAACTGAGGACTTGCAAGTGAAACTTCGTGACAGAAAGAAGAGAGAGTCTGGCAGCGCGCTTCTGGTGGTGCTGGGCTTCCTGTCGTTCATGGTGGTGAGCGCGGTTGCGTTCGCCATCTACATGCGCACTGAGCGCGTGCCCTCAAGCGCGCTTCGCAGGAACACCGCCACGCGCCACCTCGTGAAGGCCGCCTTGGCGCAGGCGATGTCGCGCGTGGACGACGCCATCCGTAACGATCCGTTCCCCGGGCTCGCGGACACGAACGGCAACGTCTTCGCCAACTTCTACCACGACAACGACAACAACTCCATGGACCTTTGGCTCGGGCGCGTGTTCATGCCGCCGGACCCGGCCGGCCTGCTGGACGACAATGGCGCGCCAGTCAGGGGGGCGAACGAGCCCGGAAGTGCCGACTTCGCCTGGCGCTTCGCCCCAGTCACGGAGACCGTGAGCGTCCTCAACCTTGAAGCTCTCGGCTACCTGCCGCCGCCGCTCGTGAACGACGTGCGCTTCCTAAGCCGGAGTTCCTTTGCGGCCAAGTGGCAGAACTTCGCGTTCGACGCGGGGCGCTTCGCGTTCTGCGCCGTCAACGTGTCGGACTACTTCGACATCAACCGCACGCGGGTGAGCGTGCGCTCGTCGCCTCTTGATTCCCGCATCTCGATGCGCGGAACCTTCACGTGGCATGCCAACGACAATCAGGTGGAGAACGTCTCGGAGGAGAACCTCGCCGCGCTCGGCCGGCTGGTGGGGCCGGAGGCGCAACGGCAGACCTACTCGAACCCGGACAGGAACGCCGGCTCTGCCGCGCAGGCAACCACCGAGTACGTCTCCATGCTCGACTACAACCTTGCGTTCGGATCGAAGTATTCCGGCGGGCTCGGGCCCCTGCGCTCCCTTTTCTACCATTGGATCAAGGACGGTTCTGAACGGTATTTCTACGGCGGCACGATCAAGACCGCGCCAGGTGCGATGCAGGCGCGCCGCCAGCCGTTCGTCACCGACTCCTTCGCGACGAACGATACGTACGAGATCGATTTCGCGAAGCTCGACGGCCAGCCGTTTTCCGACGTGGACATGAAAGGTGACCTGACCGTGCCGGACATTGCCCGGGCAACTGGATCGCCGTGCGTCAAGCGCATGTTCGACAAGGGCGTGATTGGCGAGGTCGACCCGTACACGCTTTACGACTACCTGGACCACAACGACGTGCCGGTCTCGCTTGCGATGCCGAGCGTGGAGTGCGTGCCCATGGTGACCGCGGTGGAGTTGGTGGGGAGCCCTCTCGCCAGGCTGAAGGTCAACCCGCCGCTGGCGGCGCCCCCGGTCATGAGCTCTACCGCGCCAGGACCTGCCACGAGGACGACGACATCGGAGTACATTCTGGATCCATCTAGCTTCATCACCGCCGCTGCCGGCGTTCGTCTGCTTGTGGCGTATCCGTTTCGCCATTTCAACGGACGGAACGTCGACGACTTTAAGGTTCAGGTGGTGATGAAGGTGTTTGTGGCGTCTGGAGCGGTCTCCGTTCGTCCTGCCGATGGCCTTTCAGCATTGCGTCCGAAAGACAAGGCCGAGTGGAACGGGCAGAGCAAGGCGTTTACGATTGACGGGAAGGATCCGGGGAACGCGCTCGCCTGGTCGCTCTACTCCGACAAGGTTGACGTAAAGATCCCCAACGAGTGCAAGACGCAGGACGATGCCATCATGCAGATCGACGTGTCGCGCTGGAACGGGTCGGCGGACGTGCCTGGAAACCAGAAGTTTTTCTCCACAATAGTCGTGGAGCAGGGTACCGTGAGCCCCACGGGAGCCTTCACGCCAAGCAAGACCGACAATTTTGTGGAGTTCAACCTGCGCCCGTTCAAGGATGGTGCCCTGGTGCCTGAGGGGCAGATTCAGGTCGCAGCCGGTTCTCCGCCACCATACTCAACGGATGAATTCAGGACATACGCGATGCTTTGGGTCCGTATCACCGATTCGTCAGGCAACGAGACGTATGACCTCGCGCCCGCAATCGTGGCTGACGACATGCTGAATGACAAGAACAACGACTTCGTGGCGGTCACAGGCATAGGCGGAACTTCGCCTGGCTGCCTCCTGTTTGGTGCCGATCCGACAAGGGCATACACGTATGCTAATCTGCTTGCCGGTACTTTTACGGGGCTGGACGGGTCTGACCAGAACTGGCAGCCGAAAGCGCTCGCGACGGTCGATCCGCGCTACAACTACGCGCCGGAGGACTGGTTCGTGTGGGATCAGAGCATCAGCCCTAGCGCATGGCTCGACAAGATCTACAACGCGGGTTATTTCAACGTCTCGGAAGGCCGTGATCCGGATGTCTTCATGTTCACGTCAAACCAAGGGTATCTGCAGTCTCTGGGCGAGTTTGCGTTCCTGCCGCGCCTGTCGGAGTGGCGCGACCATCCGTCGGGCCGCATCTCCTCGATTCTCCGGAACGCGCCCGGTGCGAGTGCGACGGCGACGCACGCCGCCCAGCCGCAGGACATCTTGAACAAGGCATGTGCGTGGCGCACGTATCCTGTCGATCGTCAGTTTTACGATGACTGCGCGAGCACGGGCGTCGGTATCGGCCGCAACTCGGACGGTATCCAGACCGTGAACCCGTACTCTGATGACGAGGCCGTTCTCATGGCCGCGTTTGCGGACACCCCGTGCGACTACTGGACGACTGGGCGCATCGTTGCCGGCGCAAAGGGCCGAGGCGAGGAGGTGCCGGACGAATTCCAGAAGATCGTGAACAAGATGGGCGACAAGAACCAGACGTCCGGCGACGCCATAAAGGATGCTAAGGAATGTCTGAAGAATGCGTTCTGCGAGAATAATGACGACAGCTCGTCCAGGATGAAGCCGGAGGAAGTGAAGGCGATCACGCGCCGCTTCGCCGAAGCCTTCCGTGCCGGCGGCGCAAGGCCTTGGGAGGAGGTATATGACGCGCTGCCGTGGTTCGATGGCCTGGACCCACAGAATGACGACAGCTTCAAGGAGTTCATGGGCGTAAAGCTGGACAACTGTCCGCTCTTCTCCGTTGACCGCAAGTTCCTCTACTCGTACTGGCGGGACTGCTTCGCTAACAAGCAGCAGCTGTTCCTGATATTCGTTCGGGCGGAGTCTACGGCGCTTGGCGGCCCGGGCGAAGGAACGCCGTCCCAGCAGGGAGGACGCGCCGTCGCGCTCGTTTGGCGAGAGCCGATGTCATTCGACGATGGCAGCAACCCCCACAGCACGTATCCCGACAGCAGGGCGAGTCAATCGCAGCGGCAACGGTATTACGCCGGCCGTCGCCCCCACCGCATGAGGGTGCTGTTCTACCACCAGTTTGATTGAGAGATCAGCACAGCCCTCTGGCCTGTAGCAGGCCCATCAGCTGTTGCTGGAAAAGGGCAGCATCCGTGGGCGATGGCCGATAGCCTTCTGGCAGGTTGCCGAGGCCGAGTCGGCCCATCTGATCGAGATACCACTTGCCTGTCTTGCCATCGCTGAAGGTGACGTCGCCAGAGGCGATTGTGCCTGGGAGCATGAGCGCGTCAATGGTGACCGTTGGGGCAGGCACAGCCTGCGCCTCGGTGCTATCTTGCGCCTCGTCCAGCGGTTCCCCAGTCCCATCGTCCGTTCCCGGTGGCTCCTCGCTCCCTTCAGAAAATTCCTGGTCTGTTCCCAGCGGCTCCTTCTCGGTGGTCTCGGTGGTCCCGGTGGTCTCGGCCTCCCTCCCTCCAGCCCTCCCTCCAGCCTCGGCCTCCATCGGCTGCGGCAGCTCTGCCACCAGCAGACGAACGTCAAGGTAGGTCAGGTGGACGCCGAATTCTGCCTTTATCCGCTTTTGGATCTCGTCGAGAGACGCTCCGGCGGCGAACCAGCCTGCGACAGCTTCTCTCTGCGTGTCTGTCAGTTCCATGATGCTGTTTTCTGTCCTTACTGCTGCTGCTGCAAGTCCTTGTAACCCTTGCCGTCGTAGGATATCTCATGGCCCTTGCACAGCGCTTCTGTCAGCTTCAGGAGCGAAAGGCCCGAGCCCGACCTGGGGTAGAAGAGCTTTTCGACATGGCCGTCTGTGAACGCGACGTGCCCCGTGAAACCGCGTGTGCCGATCTTGTGGTTAAAGCCTATGGTCTCGTTCTTCCAGTCGAGAATGGCGTCGGCAAGCGGCACGCCGGCCTTGAGATAGCTTGCGGCCTTGATCGGATCGTAGCCCTGCGCTGTGATGTCGGCGCCCTGGAGCTCGGCAAACATCAGGAGCCTGGATGCGTTTGACTTGTCTTTTGTGTACCCTCTCCATTTGTAGTTGCTGGCGTCCGAATCGAGCGCGCATCCGAAATCGCGGTTCATCGCGTAGCTCCATCCCGGCATATGTCCAATCAGCTTGCGCGCGGCCTCGGCGTGCACTGGACACTGGTAGGCGGTGCGGCTGCCGCTCATCGCCGTCCACATGGCACCCCTGTTGCCGTTCGTCAGCGCATGGCGGAGAATCAGCTCGTCGGCGTTGAATGGGATTGGCTGCCATCCGATTGGGTTCTGGCTGACGTCAGGTCTATATTCCGAGCCCGAGATCCAGCCTACACGGTAGTTGTGGTATTCAACTTCAGCCTTCTTGTGGTTGATGTACTGATACGAGTACGATCCTGCCGGAGGGAACCATCCATCTTCCTGCTGCAGGGCGCACGTGTGGGCGGCATTCACGAGGTTCCTCATGTTTGACTCGCACTTTGCTGCCTTGGCGGACTCGGTGGAGCCGCCGAACTGCGTGAGGGCAACGCCCATGAGGATGCCGATGATACCGATGACCACGAGCATCTCGAGAAGGGTGAAAGCAGACTTTCCTGTAGTTTTCATGGCGCGTATTATCCACGATTCTCCGCCGTAATGCAAGCGCAAAGTGGAACGCGGCGCGAGAATCTGATATACTAGGCGAAAACCATGAAGACAAGATCGTTCATAGACCAGGTCGAGGTGCAGGTGCGCTCCGGCAAGGGGGGCGATGGCGCGGCATCGTTCCGGCGCGAGGCGCTGGTGCCGTTCGGCGGCCCGGACGGCGGCGACGGCGGCCGCGGCGGCGACGTGGTGCTGCGCGGCTCCACGCACGTCAACTCGCTCATCTCCTTCTTCTTCGAGCCGCGCCTCTTCGCGGAGGACGGCGTGCCCGGCTCGGGCGGGCGCTGCTTCGGCCGGCGCGGGAAGGACCTTGTGGTTGACGTGCCGTGCGGCACGCTCGCCACGGACGCCGAGACCGGCCTACTCGTGGCCGACATCACGTCGCCCGGCCAGCGCGTCGTCATCGCGAAGGGTGGCGCGGGCGGCTACGGGAACGTCCACTTCAAGAGCGCGGTCAACCAGGCTCCCACGGAGCACACTGCCGGCGGCCCCGCGGAGGAGATGCGCCTCAAGCTGGAGCTGAAGACGATCGCGGACGCCGGCCTCCTCGGCTTCCCCAACGCCGGCAAGAGCTCGCTTGTCACGGCCGTCTCGAGCGCCACGCCGAAGATCGCCTCCTACCCGTTCACCACGCTCAACCCGATCGTCGGCACGATGACGTGCGAGGACTACGCGCAGATACGCATCGCGGACGTGCCGGGCATCATCGAGGGAGCGTCCGACGGCGTGGGCCTCGGCCTCGCCTTCCTGAAGCACCTCGAGCGCTCGCGCGTGCTCGTGTACGTGATCGACATGGCCGGCACGGACAACCGCAAGCCCTGGGACGACTTCAAGGTGCTGGAGAAGGAGATCGCCGCGTACAGTCCCGAGCTGGCGGAGCGTCCGCGCCTCGTGGTGGCGAACAAGATGGACCGCGCGGCCGCGCGCAAGAACCTCGCAAGGTTCGTCCGCGAGACGGGCGAATCGCCCATCGCGCTCTCCTGCGAGCCGTCGCTCAAGGACCTGCGCGAGTACGCTGACCTGAAGGGCTACGCCGGTCCCGTGGGCATGGACGCGTTCCGCGCCGAGCTGCGCCGGCTCGTGAACCCGAAGCCGCGCGCGCACCAGCATCTCGAGGCGCCGCCACCTCCGCTCCACGAGATGCCGGACACTACAGGCGACGAGATTCCCGCCGAGGCGCTGAGGTTCGCAACCTTCCTGAAGCTTGACGCGCCGAAGAAGAAGAAACACCCGTCCAGGGGCAACATCCACTGACTTGAAACCATCCCTCCCCGTCATGCAAACCACGAAACACACGAAATACACGAAAAACCTGATCTGTGCGAGGCGACACTTTCGTGTGTTTCGTGTATTTCGTGGTATAAAGAAAGGAACAGAAGAGATGAAGAAGATAGGAATTCTGGCGGCGTTCGCGCTGGGCCTCGCGGGCATGGCGCAGGAGACGCCTGCCGACTGGGTCAACCCGTTCATCGGATGCACCGACAACGGCCACTGCACGCCGGCGGCGTGCGTCCCGTTCGGCCTCGTGCAGGCCGGTGCGGACACCGGCAACAAGGGATGGAACTACTGCGGAGGCTACCGCTACGAGGATCCGTCGATCATGGGCTTCTCCCAGACGCACATCAGCGGGACGGGCGTGCCTGACCTAGGCGACGTGCGGCTCCAGCCGTTCACCGGGACCGGCGGCACGAACGATTTCCGCAGCGTGTTCAGGAAGGAGACCGAGACCGCGAAGCCAGGCTACTACGCCGTCACGCTCGACGACTTCGGCGTGCAGGCCGAGGTGACCGTCACGCACCACGCCTCCATCTACCGCTTCACCTACGGAAATATGGGGAGCCGCCATCCTGGCGGCGGGAATCGGACGGCCAAGCTCCTCGTCGACTGCCAGTACGGCATCGGTGGCGACGCGTTCAAGCAGATCCTCGCGAGCGACGTGCGCCTGGACGGCCGGACAGGCATCGCCGGAACGGTTCGCCGCCGCTGCTGGGTGGATCGCACCTACGCGTTCGCCGTGCAGTTCGACCGGCCGTTCGCGTCCGTCACCAAGCTGCCGCCGCGCCATCCCGCGGAGAAGGCGCCGCGCTACGTGTTCACGTTCGACGTGCCTGAGGGCGGCACGCTCATGGTGAAGGTCGGGCTCTCCGCCGAGAACGGCGTGGAGGCCGCGTGGAAGAACCTCACCGTCGAGATCCCCGCGTGGGACTTCGCTGGCGTTCGCGCGAAGGCGACGGCCGCGTGGAACAAGGTGCTGGGCCGTGTGGCCGTGGGAGGCGACGCCGCGCAGAAGACGAGCTTCTACACCGCGCTCTACCACCTCTACATCCAGCCGAACAACCTGGCGGACGTGGGCGCGACGCCGTTCCACTCCACGTTCTCGTGCTGGGACACGTTCCGCGCCGCGCACCCGCTCTACACGATCCTCGTGCCGGAGCAGGTGGACGGGTTCGTCAACTCCATGCTGGAGCAGGGGCGGCGCACCGGGTTTCTGCCCGTGTGGACTCTCTGGGGCAAGGACAACCAGTGCATGATCGGCACGCACTCGGTCCCCGCGATCGTCGACTGGTTCCTCAAGTCCGCCGCCGGGACGGCGGTTCCCCATGCGGGAGGGTCGCGCTCCAGCGCGACCGTCGATTGGGAGGCGGCCTACGCGCAGGTGAAGGACTCGCTCACCGTCAAGCACGACCACCGCCGCAAGGAGCGCTGGGACCTGCTCGACAAGTACGGCTACTATCCGTTCGACGAGATCAGGGGCGAGAGCGTGTCGCGCACGCTGGAGTGCGCCTACGACGACTGGTGCGCCGCGCAGTTCGCCGCCGCGCTCGGCAAGACGGAGGATGCGGCGTTCTTCTCGAAGCGCGCCGGCAACTGGTCCAACGTGCTAGACCGCACGATCGGCTTCGTGCGCGGGCGCGACACGAAGGGCAACTGGCGCGACCCGTTCGACCCGTTCAGGCTCGGGCACGGCGCCGGCACGGCCAACGACTTCACCGAGGGCAACGCATTCCAGTACACGTGGCACGTGATGCAGGATCCGACGGGCTTCATCGCCGCGATGGGCGGCAAGGAGGAGTTCGTGAAGAAGCTCGATTCCCTTTTCACGCAGCCGCAGAAGACGGAGGGCGCGGGATTCGTGCTGGACGTGACGGGCCTCATCGGGCAGTACGCGCACGGCAACGAGCCTAGCCACCATGTGGCCTACTTCTACCAGTTCGCGGGCCGTCCCGACCGCACTGCCGAGGTGGTGCGCGAGGTGTTCGACAAGTTCTACCTGCCGAAGCCGGACGGCCTCTGCGGCAACGACGACTGCGGACAGATGAGCGCGTGGTACGTGTTCAGCGCGATGGGCTTCTATCCGTTCAACCCGTGCGGCGGCGACTACGTGCTCGGCGCGCCGCAGGTCCCGAAGGTCGTTCTGCATCTTCCTGGCGCCGCCGGGACGGCGGCTCCCCATGCGCGCGTCTCTCCCAAGACGTTCACCATCGTCGCGAAGGACTTCTCGAAGGAGAACAAGTACGTGAAGTCCGTGACGCTGAACGGCAAGCCGTTGGGCTCATTCATCCTGAAGCATGCCGACATCATGGCCGGCGGCGAGCTCGTGTTCGAGATGTCGTCCTCTCCGCGCTAATATCCCCGACTACCATCTACCAACTTAAGGAACAAGCATGTCGTTCTCATCTGATTTCCTGTTCGCGGCGGTTACGCTCTTCGGGGTGTTCTTCGTGCTTTGGTGCCTCTGGTCCCTGATGTGGGGCACGGTGCCGTTCTCCGCGAAGGCGCGCCAGAAGAAGGAGCGGAAGCTCGTGCTTGGCGCGGCGCAGACATTCATCCTCTCCTACGAGGACCTGCCTGCCTACCGCGACGGCGGCGAGTTCGCCGTGCGGATGAACGACCTGCGCACGGCATACGCGGCGAATGACGTGGCGGAATGCAAGAGCCTGCTGGAGTATCTAGATCCGCCGAAGAGCTGGGCGGCCGGGCGCGAGTGGCTGGACATCCTCGTGGTGTCGATTTCGGTGGCGATGGCGTTTCGCGCCTACTTCTACGAGCCGTTCAACATCCCCACCGGCTCGATGCAGCCCACGCTCTACGGCAACCACTCCATCTCCTGCTCGCCGAAGGAGGCGGACTTCTTTGACAAGACGCCCTTGAAGTGGCTGAAGTGGATCGCGACGGGCGAGATGTACGAGCACTTCCAGGCGCCGTTCGGCGGCACTCTCCAGTTCCGCACAACCAACACCGGCCACTACGACATGCGCGTCGTGAACGGCCTGACCGGTCGGACGAGCAAGCAGATGCTGGTGCCCACAGACGTGCTGCATCCGCACGAGACCGGAGACGGACCGTACCGTCAGCAGACGTTCGCCCTCCCGAACGGCCTTACGCACGGCAGCGCCGTAAGCGCAGGGCAGTCGCTCTGGAGCGGCAAGGTGGTGACGGGAGACTTCCTCTTCGTCAACCGCTGGCTATGGAACTTCCGCCACCCGCGCAGGGGCGACGTGATGATCTTCTCCACGACGGGCATCAAAGGGCTCCAGCAGGGAACCCACTACATCAAGCGCATGACCGGCACGCCCGGCGAGACGCTGACGATAAAGGACGGGCATCTGGTGGTGGACGGCAAGGTGCCGATGGAGCCTCTTCGCATCCGCCAGATACAGAACCGCGAGAAGTGGCACGAGAAGGAATATCCGTATGCGGGTTACCGTCCGAGCGAGCGTGTCGACTACTCTATGCCCGGACGCACTATCGCCTCTGAAGGCGACGAGGTGAAGCTGGGGCCGGACGAGTACTACGCATGCGGCGACAATTCCCCGTCCAGCTACGACAGCCGCTACTGGGGACCTGTTCCCGCCGCGAACCTGCGCGGCATCGCCGGCGGAGTGTTTTGGCCGGTCGTCAACCACAGGTGGGGACCGATTGAGTGATAAGTGGAAACAACCATGACAACTTATAAAAACAACTTTTGTTATCCGGGCGCAACTGCGCCCGGTTTCAAAAGCGCCGCGCGGTTACGCGGCGAGAAAGAAGATGTTGTTTTTACAAGTTGTTTCTGTTGTTTCCAAAAGAACTTGGAGAATGTTGCCAATGTGTAAGTGTTGCCAATTGTCAATGTTGCCAGTTACCAATGGAAATTGGGAAATGAGAATGGCAACATTGGATATTGGCAACACTTGGTCAAGTAGGTGTCGATTGGTGGGTGTATGGAGGCATATTTCCTGAGGCATGGGGAGACGGAGTGGAACCGGGAGCGGCGGATCCAGGGCTCCACGGAGTGGACCGACCTCACGGATGAGGGCGTGCGACTCGCCGAGGCCACGCGCGACGGCATGATTGCCGCAGGACTTTCCTTCGACCGGCTATATTCAAGTCCGTATCGGCGCGCTCTGCATACTGCGCAGATCATAGGTGCTGGACTAGGCCTGGAGCCGGTGGTCGATTGCCGGCTGCGCGAGATATCCTTCGGTCCGTACGAGGGTACGCGCTACGGGGAGGGGCTTTTCTCCGACGACAACATACGTGCATGCTTCATGGATCCTCCCGCTTACGTGGCCCGGGACGGCGCCGAACCGTTCGATGCGGTGGCTGTGCGCGTGCGCGAATTCATGGGCGAGGTCCTTGTGCCGCTCGCTGGTACGGTCTCGCGTGTTCTCGTGGTTGCGCACGGCGGTGTGCTGCGCACGGTGCTGAGGCTTGTGGCGGGGTTGCCGCTATCCGGCTTCTGGGAGGGGCCGCAGCCCAACTGCTGCGCGCATGTCGTCGAGTTCGAGGGCTCCCGCGCGACCCTCAAGACCCGCGCGGCCACGTTTGCGCGCTGAATTCCGCGAAAATTATTTTTTCGTGGTATTGCGCTTTCCGCCGCGTTCGGTTATAATAGCGGCATGTTTTCCAAATTCAGAGGACTCTTTTCCACCGATATCGGTATCGATCTCGGCACGGCGAACTCCCTCGTGTACGCGAAGGACAGGGGAATCGTGCTGCGAGAGCCGTCCGTTGTCGCGATTGAGGAGGGGTCGAAGCGCGTGCTCGCCGTGGGCGACGAGGCGAAGCGCATGCTTGGCAGAACGCCTGGAAACATCATGGCCATCCGCCCGATGAAGAGCGGCGTCATAGCCGACTTCGACATCACGGAGGCGATGCTCAGCTATTTCATCAACAAGGTCTGCCCTAAGCGGTTCTGGAGCAAGTACGCCAAGCCGCGAGTTGTGATCGCCGTGCCCGGCGACATCACGGAGGTCGAGAAGCGCGCGGTGGAGGACGCGGCGCATGCGGCCGGGGTAGGAGAGGTTTTCCTGGTCGAGGAGCCCATGGCGGCGGCGATCGGGGTTGGCCTGCCGGTATCGGAGCCGGCGGGCAGCATGATTGTGGATATCGGCGGCGGCACGTGCGAGGTGGCGATCATCTCGCTCGCCGGCATCGTTCATTCGCGCAGCGTCCGTTCGGCGGGTGACGCCATGGACGTGTGCATCGTGAACCACATGAGGCGCGTCTACAATCTGCTGATTGGCGAACGCACCGCCGAGTCGATCAAGATGACGATAGGGTCCGCGTACCCGACGGGTCAGGAACAGACCATGGAGGTGCGCGGGCGAGACATTGTGTCGGGATTGCCGAAGACGATGACGATCTCTTCGGAGGAAATCCGTGACGCGCTCAACGAACCCGTTTCCAACATCGTGGACGCCGTGCGCAACACGCTGGGGAACTGCGCGCCTGAACTTGCGGCTGATTTGGTGGACCGCGGAATCGTGCTTTCAGGCGGCAGTTCGCAGTTGCGCGGGCTGGACAAGCTCCTCGCTCAGGAGACGGGACTGCCCGTGACATTGGCGGACGATCCCTTGTCGGCGGTGGCCGAGGGGACGGGCGTGGTGATGAGCGAACTCGATTTCCTCGCACG
>CAMPAF010000010.1 GCA_946631535.1 uncultured Verrucomicrobiota bacterium | reverse complement strand
TCATGGTGGGCGGCGGACGCGAGCATCCGATCCGCAACAACGTCTTCTCGCGCTGCCTCATCGGCATGTCCATCGACTGCCGCGGCATGACGTGGAAGCACTGGAACAGCGTCTCGGTGGGCGGCAGCTCGTGGCTGCTGGAGGACAAGGCGAAGGCGTTCGGCTACACGAACGGCGTGTGGGCGGCGCGATACCCGCGCCTCGCGGACATCATGAACGACCACCCGCGCGAGCCGCTATACAATCCCGTGGAGAACAACATCTTCATCGACTGCAGGCAGCAGATTCTCGCCCTCGGCAAGGAGGCGCCGATGGAGCGGATGGCGCCGATCGCGAACAACGTGGTGGTGAACACGCGCGGCACGGACGGCGTGAAGTGCGCTTCGATCGATACGCGGATCGCGTCCGGCTTCACGGTCCTCAACGGCTCGACCGACGCGCCGTGCGCGTTCGGGTTCGCGGACGCGGCGAACGGCGACTTCCGTTTCCTTCCCGGTGCGGAGATCCTGAAGGTGTGTCCCGGCTTCCAGCTCCTGCCGCTCGACCGCATTGCCCGTTGACACGGCCGTTTGAGGAAGGGAGAAACGCGATGAGAAACCTGCTGCAACTGTTTGTGGCATCCGCCAGCCTGGCGATTTCTGCCGAGACGGTCATCGACATCGACTTCGCCAAGGGCACGCGCCCCGTGAACAACGCAAAGGTCGGCGTATGCCGCGGAGTGCTGCCGCGAAACGTAAACGACAACTTCTCCAGCTGGAGCGAAGGCCAATGCGAGACGAAGCTCATGACGGAGGACGGCCGCACTTTCCTCAGGTTCGCCGCCGACTCCGGCAAGGGTGTCGTCCAGTTCTCGATCCCATGCTCGAAGCTCGCTCCGCCATCTTACTTTCGCATCACCGTCGAAGGCCGCACGCGCGGCAACGCCCTCGGGCTAGGATTCAGGCTCAATCCCGCCCCCTACACCACCTTCTCCTCACACGACTTCAAATCGGCCGGATGGAAGACGGAAAGCTTTCTCGGCATGGTCAATGCGAAGGCGGACGCCAGCATCGGGCTCTACCTCTACCCTTCCACCGGCGAGACCGACCTCTGCCGCCTGAAGGTCGAGCGCGTCGACCGCAGCGCGCTGGCGGCGGCGATACCGCGTCCGCCCAAGGACCGCGTCTCGTTCATCGACCGCCGGTTCCCGCTCGGCCTGCCGAACGGCTGGAACCTCGACCGCGACGCCGAAACAGGCACGGCCACGGCAGCGCAAGACGCCGGTTTGCCGGTTCCGGTCCTCCGGCTCGCATCAGGGGAAGGCGAGCCGTTCGCAGTCTGGAGCGAGCCATTCCAGACGAGCGATCCCTACACGGACCACGTCGTCTCGTTCCGCTGCCGCGGCACAGGGGCATGGTCCGCGCAGGTGCTGACGGAGACGCGCGCCTGGGTGAAGTCGACCAAGATCCCGGTCTCGTCCACATGGCAGGACTTCTCGTTCACCTTCCGTCCACAAGACCTCGCCAAGGCGTTTGCCGTTAAGTTCACCGGTTCAGGCGAGCTGTTCCTGGACGACCTTCGCGTTTGGTATGGGGCGAAGATGCCGCCGCGCCCCTTCCCGTCTGCGCTCGCGCTCGGTCCCTCAGGCGGCGAGATAGCGTCCGACACGCGCATCTTCTTCGCGGACGAGAAGCCCGTGCTCGCCTGGGCCGCGACAGACGTCCCCGCCGGCGCCGTCCTCTCCCTCTCGTTCACGGACCTATACGGGCGGACGCGTCCGCTGAAGGATATCCCGCTTCGCGAGGGCCCATTCGCAAAAGGCACGCTTGAGCTGGCGCAGGCGCTTGACGGGCTGACGGGCCAGTTCCGCGTGACGGGCGAGGTGCGTGCGGGCGGAAAGGCGGTGTCAACCCCGGACGAGTTCGTCTTCACCCGCATCCCTCGCCCTGTCGGATGGGGACGCGACCTGCCCGACTCTCCGTTCGGCATCCACATGGAGCCGCGCGACGCGATGATCCGCGCGATGAAGGCCGGCGGCATAAACTGGACGCGCCTGCACGACGCGGCGCTCGGCTGCTCCGGCTGGTGGAACCTCGAGAAGGAGAAAGGCGTGTGGACGTTCCGCGACGCGGCGATCGCGAGGTTCCGCAGCCACCACATCAAGATTTTCGCCCAGCTCGGCACGGCACCAGCCTGGGCGACGCACTACCACGACCTCGGCTGCAAGCAGATGGGGTACTTCGAGAAGTTCCTGCGTCCGGTGGACACGAACGCCTGGCTCAACTACGTTACGACGTTCGTGAAGCGGTACGACGGCGTGATCGACGAGTACTTCGTGTGGAACGAGCCTTGGGGCCGCTGGTGGGAATCCGCCGCTGACATCAAGTACTACGACAAGAGCCGCGCCGCCGAGGACTTCGGCGAGTTCCAGAGCCTCACCTACAGGGCGGTCAAGGCCGTCAACCCGAAGATACTCGTGAGCGGCTTCAACACGTACGCCGCGAAGACGGGCGGCGAATGGTCGTGCGGCGTCGCAAAAGGCGGCGGCTGGGAGACGTGCGACGCTCTCGACTACCACATCTACACGCCGCACCTCCGCGCCACCCGCGGGGACTCCAGCTTCACCGAGAAGGCATTCGCTCCCCTTCTCGCCGCGCATCCGTCGCTGGACGGCAAGTTGGTCTACATGAGCGAAGGCCAAGGCACGAGCACCGGCAGCCAGAAGGCCACCAGGCACATGAGCGGGCTCTACGAGAAGCTCGTTCCGTGGACGGCGGAGACGCCGGCGGACATGGCCGCAAACGCGGACGCCACCTGCCGCTACACGCTCTCCCTGCTCGCCGAGGGCAACGCGCGCATCTTCCTCTACACCGCGCACGGCTACGGTGGACTCGTCTCGCCGCCGAACTACATCACGCTCGTGGGCGCGGACGGGTTCCCCTACCCGTCGTTCGCCGCCTACGCCGTCTTCACGCGCGCGCTCGAGGGACGCCGATTCGTCTCGAAGGCCGACCATGGCGCAAAGGGCTGCTTGTTTGAGTTCCGCGGAAGCAACGGCGGCGTGAGGCTGTACACCGACCTCTCGCCAGGCGAGGCTGCGGCGCTGCACGCGCGGACACCGCTAGTCGACCTTTACGGCAACACCTTCGATCCGGCGACCTGGTTCCCCGGAACGCTCCTCTACGCCCACGGCGGCGTCGAGCCGTAAACGGTCACGCCCTTTCCGAAAGCTCCAGCCAGCGCGTCTCCATGGCATCAAGCTCCTCGCGAGCAAGCGGCAGGCGGGCAGCGAGCGATTTCGCCCGCGCGCTGTCGTTGGCGTAGATGGCGGGGTCGGCCAGGGCGGACTCCATGTCCGCGATCTCCTGCTCCAGCGCGGCGATCTTTTCAGGCAGCGCGTCCAACTCGCGCTTCTCGTTGAAGGTGAGCTTGCGCGGCTTGGCGCCATTATTAAGGTCGATAAGGTCTTTAGGGTCTTTAAAGTCTTTAGGGTCTTCAACGACCTTATCGACATTAGACTCATTACCAACCTTAGACTTACCGACCTTAAACCCCTTATCGACCTTAGACTCCTTATCGACCTTAGACTCCTTACCGACCTTAAACTCCTTACCGATCTTAGACTCCTTACCGACCTTAGACACCTTACCGACCTTAGACTCCTTAATCCGCCGCAGGAGCCGCGCGGCCTCCGCGTATCCGCCAGCACATGTCTGCACCTCGCCGTCGCCAGCGAGCACGTACGAGGAGGTGACCACGTTGTCAAGGAATTCCCGGTCGTGCGAGACGACGAGCAGCGTGCCCTTGTAGTTCATCAGCTGCTCCTCGAGAAGTTCCAGCGTCTCGACGTCCAGATCGTTCGTCGGCTCGTCCATCACGAGCAGGTTGGAAGGCTTGAGGAATAGGCGCGCGAGCAGCAGGCGGGCCTTCTCGCCGCCTGATAGCGCCTTCACGGGCGTGCGGGCGCGCTCGGGAGTGAAGAGAAAATCGGAGAGGTACGCGAACACGTGCTTCGTCACGCCGCCCACCGTCACCGCGTCGCGGTCCTTCGCCACGACCTCCTTCACGGTCGATTCCGGGTCGAGCTGCGCGTGAAGCTGGTCGAAGAACGCCATCTCCACGCGAGTGCCGAGCGTTACCGAGCCGGCGGTCGGCGCGAGTTGGCCGGTGAGCAGCTTGAGGAGCGTCGTCTTGCCGGTGCCGTTGTTGCCGATCACGCCTATGCGCTCGCCGCGAAGCACGTCCGCGGTGAAGCCACGCACCACCGGCTCGCCGCCGTCATACGCGAACGACACATCCTCGATCTTGATCACGCGGTCGCCTGACGCGGCCGCGGTGTCGAGCCTGAGCGTGCTGGTGCCGATGGCCGCGCGGCGGTTGGCGAACTCCAGCCGCAGCTTGCGCAGCGCCTCCACGCGGCCCTGGTTGCGGGTGCGGCGGGCCTTCACGCCCTGGCGGATCCACGCCTCCTCCTGCGCGAGCTTCTTGGCCTTGCGCGCCCAGAGCGCGGCCTCGTCGGCCTGCAGGTCGGCCTTGCGCTGAAGGAAGGTGCGGTAGTCGCAGTTCCAGCCGGAGATAATTCCGCGGTCGAGGTCGTAGACGTAGGTGGAGACGGACTTCAGGAACGCGCGGTCGTGCGTGACGAAGAGGAATGCTGTCTCGGTCTGGCGGCGGATGAACGCCTCCAGCCACTCGATCGACGCCACGTCGAGGTGGTTCGTCGGTTCGTCGAGGAGAACGAGGTCGGGCTCGTCCGCCAGCACGCGCGCGAGAAGCACGCGGCGGCGCATGCCGCCCGAGAGGGAGTTGAATTCGGCGGCGGGGTCCAGCTCAAGCTGCGAGATGTACTTGCCAGACCCGGCGATCTCCGCGACCGTGCCGGGCCGATCCGACGGCACCTCCTGCTCCAGGAAGGCGGTCTTCAGGCCAGGCGCGCGGATGATCTCGCCCGTGTCCGGCTCCAGCCGCCCGACGATGACCTTGAGCAGCGTGGACTTCCCCTCCCCGTTGCGCCCGGTCACGCAGGCGCGCATGCCTGCCTCGATGTTGAGGGACACCCCCTCCAAAACAGCGTCACCCCCGAAAGCGAGGGTGACATCCTGAACTGTCAAAAGGTGACGCCCCACCTTTCAACCTTTACACCTTGTGCCGATAGGTGATGCGCCCCTTGGTGAGGTCGTACGGGGAAATCTCCACCGTGACCTTGTCGCCGATGGCGATCTTGATGAAGAACTTGCGCATCTTGCCCGAGATGTGCGCAAGCACCTCGTGCCCGTTGTCCAGCTGAACCCTGTACATGGTCGCCGGCAGAACCTTGATGACGGTTCCTGTAACTTCTATCGAACTATCGTCTTCCTTAGCCAAGAGGCTCTCCTTAGTTTGCTATTTTCACGAAAGATTTTGCGCATATTTTACCGAATCGCCTCTCCGGTAGCAAGCCCAAAATCGCAAAATCTGCCTGTGCGCCACATGCCGCCACAAATTTCGACGATTCGTGACGCATTGCAGTGGTTGACAGGGATGTCTGAGATATGGTCTCTTGTCCGCGAGCGTGGTTCTAGGCAGTCTTTGTGCCGTATTGCATGGCGGGCTGTACAAAGGAAAGGAACGTGACATGAGGAGAGAAGACATGTGGGCGACAGGCGGAATCGCCCGGACAATGGTGGCATTTGCTGCGTGCTGCGCTGCTAGCGCAACGGCGGCGACCGTGACGGTGAATGCGCCGGCGGGCACGTCGACGAACGTAACGCAGGTGTTCAGCGGCACGACGGCCGTCGCCGTCAACACGGGCGCGACGGGCGGCATGGTGCGGCTCAGTCCGTACAACTCGCACACGGGCTGACGTTCCGGATGAACGGCGGACGGATCGTCAGCACAGGGGGCTTGCGTTGCGACTACTACGGCGCGAGCGCGACAGGCACGCACAGCATCAAGAGTTCGCTCTTCGAAGTCAACGGCGGCGAGGCGTTCTTCGCCGGCAACCTGCACATGGGGTGCACGGCGGTCAAGACTCCCGGCACGGCGACGTCCCGCCTCGTGGTGAACGGCGGCACGCTCGCGTTCGGCGGCGAGGCCGTGTTCGCCTTCAGCCCGTACGGGCGCACGAGCGACATTTTCGTCGACATCAACGGCGGACTCTTCGCGGTGACGGGCGAGACCGCTTTCGCCAGCTATCCCGGCGACAAGGTGACGTTGCGCCTCAACTCCGGCGGCACGTTCCGCACGGACGCCATCACGCACACGAACGCCGTGGCCGACGCGAAGTTCTACGGCAACGGCGGCACGTTCCAGCCGATCTGCAAGACGGCCGCGGGGCAGACGCTGAACTCGGCGTTCAGCCTCTATTCGTCGACGAACGGACTCGTCGTGGACACCTCCGAGGCGATGGACGGCGCGGCGTACACGATCGCGATGCCGATCTTGACGGATCCTGACTGCGAGGGCGCGGACGGCGGCCTCGTGAAGCGCGGGAAGGGCGTGCTGGCGCTCAGCACGGCCGACCACACGTTCACGGGCCCGGCGCGCGTGGAGGGGGGCGTCCTCAAGGTGGATGCGGCTGCGGCGCTCGCGAACACGATGGTTGAGCTGGCGGGCGGCGGACTCGCCGTCGGGAGCGGCACGGCCACGGTGGGCGGCCTTGCGGGCGGCGGCATCGTGCAGGGCGGCGACCTCGCGGTGACGGGCGCGCTCGCGCCGGCGGCGAATCAGGACGGCTACTTCTACCTCACGGGCGCGCTCACGGTGGCGGACAGGGCGGTGCTCGACGTCTCGGCGTTCGACGACGGCGAGATCGCGCCGGGCAACAGGTTGTTCATTGCCGCCGCGGAGGGGCCGATCGCGGTACCGACGACGCTTCGCGTGCGGCCGGCCTCGAAGTTCACGCAACCGGGCATGATGGCGAAGACTGTCATCGTGGACGGCTGCCTCTACGCGACCTTTACCTCCGGCGGTACGGCAATCATAGTTCGCCAGGCAGAGAATCTCTTATATCATAGCACTTATCTGGGCTTTTTATCCATTTGAGACAAAAAGTCAATTTCTGACACATTCCTACTTGCCTTCTGCGACAAAATCATGTAGAATGTCACACGTCGTTACCCCTAATTAGGAATGATGATTCATGAAGAAGGTTTATCTGCTGGTTTTAGCATCTGGCGTGTCATCCGTGGCGTTTTCGGCCGGCTTTGCCCTTTATGAGGGTTCAGCGCGCGGAAACGCTTTGGGCGGCACAGTGGTGGGCAAGGCTGTCGATGCCTCGGCCAATTTCTACAATCCAGCCACGTTGAGCGACCTCACCAACACGGTGATAACGATCGGTATGACGACGGAGCACCCGACGGCGGACGTTCACTACGATGGACATCCCAGCCGCAAGATGGACCCTGGCTGCTTCATATTGCCGCACGCCTATCTCGCGCAACCGCTTCCATACGATTTCACGTTCGGGGTTGGCGTCGCGCCGGAATACGGACTCGGCACTCGTTACCACCGGAACTGGTCCATGGCATGGGACACGTGCGACACCACGATCAAGGGCATCGCCTTCAATCCGAACCTCTCGTACGGAGTGACGAAAGACTGGTCGATATCCGCCGGTATCCGTCTAATGTACTTTTCGTTCGACCAGCATTCCGACCAGATGGCGGTGAGTGACGGGCAGAACTACGGCATCGTGCGTGACCATCTCAAGGGCGACAACGGGATGATCGACTGGGGATGGCAGATCTCGTCCCGCTACAAGATCACCGAGAAGCTTTCGGCTGGCGTCATGTACAAGTCGTTCATAGACTGCAAGATCAAGGGGCACAACAGGACGAGCGTAGAAGGATATGACGACTCCGCCATCGGGCCGCAGGTGCAGAAAGGCGTTGAGTCGGCATTAGCTCCATACATCGGCCTTCCTTTCTACAGCACACTATACCAGCAGTCCTACGCCAAAGCCTACAGCGAAGCCGTCCAGAAGGCCCACAGCCTGGTCAATTACGGTGCCGCCTCTGCCGATGGCACGGCATCTGCGAAGGTCCGTCTGCCCCAGTCGCTGACGATGGGCCTAAACTATGACGTTCTGGACGACCTCCATCTCGGCACGACAGTCACCTGGACGCAATGGTCGTGCATGAAGGGAATCAACTTCGATCTCCCAGGCAACAACGACAAGACCGTGCCGCTCAAGTGGAACGACGCATGGCGTTTCGGCTTTGGAGCCGCGTATGATCTCACGAAGGAATTTACTCTCATGGGTTCGTACGTATTCGACCAGGATCCGTGCCGCAAGTATCAAGGCTCGTCCATGCTACCGCCCGGCGACAGGCATATCGCCACCTTCGGCCTTGGGTACAAATGGGGCAATCTCGACATCTCCACCAGCTACGGCCTGGTTTTCATGAACGGCGACCCACTATACGTTAAAGACGCAACCGGGACTCGCCACAAGCTTGAGACGTCGAACGGCATCTCCCACGCAGTCGCGGTGACGGTCAGCTACCGCTTCTGATCATCGTCTACAAGGCTTGTAAAGCGGCCCAGCCGCAGCCGCGTAAAAAATCCCCCGCAGGAAGCCAAGATTTGGTATAATCTTGACTTCCTATGAACATCTTGAAGAAAATCTTTGGGACGAAGAACGCGCGCGACCTCAAGCGGCTCCGTCCTATCGTGGCCGAGATCAACCGGATCGAGGCCGAATATCAGGCCAAGAACTTCACCGCCGAGGACTTCCCCCGCATGACCGCGGAGTTCAAGCGTCGCCTCGCGGCGAAGGAGGTGACGCTCGACGGACTCCTGCCCGAGGCGTTCGCACTCGTGAAGAACGCCTGCCGCCACCTCATGGGTACCACCGAAGAGGTGTGCGGGCACACGCTCACGTGGGACATGATCCCCTTTGACTGCCAGCTCGTAGGCGGCATCGTGCTCCACCAGGGCAAGATCGCCGAGATGCAGACGGGCGAGGGCAAGACGCTCGTCGCCACCCTCCCGCTCTACCTCAACGCGCTCGCCGGCAAGAACGTGCAGCTCGTGACGGTGAACGACTACCTCGCGCGCCGCGACGCCACGTGGATGGGCCATCTCTACAAGTACCTCGGCCTCACCGTGGGCTGCATCCAGAACACGATGGACTCCGCGGAGCGCCGTGCGCAGTACTCCTGCGACATCACCTACGGCACGAACAGCGAGTTCGGCTTCGACTACCTGCGCGACAACGGCATGGCCGTGGAACCGGAGCAGGTGGTGCAGAACGGCCACCACTTCGCCATCGTGGACGAGGTTGACTCCATCCTCATCGACGAGGCGCGGACGCCTCTCATCATCAGCGGCCCAGCCACCGTCTCCACGAGCGCGCAGTACACAGCCATGAAGCCGCTCGTCGACTCCATCGTCCGCGTGCAGACCATGCAGTGCAACGATCTCATCGCGCAGGCCAAGAAGGCCCTCGCCGAGGGTGACGAGGAGGAGTGCAAGCGGAAGATCTACCAGGTCTACCACTCCATGCCGAAGCACAAGCAGATGCTCCACATGTTCGAGGACGCCAACATCCGCAAGCTGCACGAGGACGTGGAGCTTCAGATGCTCGGTGAGATGCGCAAGGAGGAGGGAATCCGCCTCCGCGAGGAGCTCTACTTCACGATCGACGAACGCACGCGCGAGGTGGCCCTAACCGACAAGGGCTGCGACAAGATGAACCCGAAGGACCCTAAGATGTTCGTCATCCCCGACCTGGCGAGCGAGATGAGCCAGATCGACGGCGACAAGGACATGCCTTCGGACGAGCGCGCCGAGCGCAAGCGCGCCGCGCAGGCCGACTTCATGGAGCGCTCCGCGCGCGTCCACGTGGTGAACCAGCTCCTGCGCGCCTACTGCCTCTACGAGCGCGACGTGGACTACGTGGTGCAGGACAACAACGTCTACATCGTCGACGAGTTCACCGGTCGCATCCTGCCCGGCCGCCGCTGGAGCGACGGTCTCCATCAGGCCGTCGAGGCCAAGGAGGGCGTCGAGATCGAGAAGGAGAGCCAGACGCTCGCCACGATCACCATCCAGAACTACTTCCGCCTCTACAAGAAGCTCGCCGGCATGACCGGCACGGCCGAGACCGAGGCGCGCGAGTTCAAGGACATCTACAAGCTCGACGTGGTGGTCATCCCCACCAACCGCCCCATCCGCCGCATAGACGGCAACGACCAGATATACCGCACGCAGCGCGAGAAGTACAAGGCCATCATCGAGGAGGTTCGCCAGCGCCACGCCGCCGGCCAGCCCGTACTGCTAGGTACCGTGACGGTCGACACGTCCGAGGTCCTCTCGCGTCTCCTGAAGGTGGCGAAGATCCCGCACGAGGTGCTGAACGCCAAGAACCACGCGCGCGAAGCCGAGATCGTCATGCTCGCAGGCCAGCCCGGCGCCGTCACCATCGCCACGAACATGGCGGGCCGCGGCACCGACATCAAGCTCGGGCCGGGCGTCGTCTCTCTCCCGCCCGACGTCGTGAAAAGCC
Source organism: uncultured Verrucomicrobiota bacterium (assembly GCA_946631535.1). The sequence continues at coordinate 12,294 of CAMPAF010000010.1, read as the reverse complement.
AGCTGCGCCTCGAGGACCGCATGCCCAACGAGAAGACGACCATCCGCGAGCTGCTGATGAACAAGCCGCAGGGCCTGCACGTCATCGGCTCCGAACGCCACGAGTCCCGCCGCATCGACCGCCAGCTCCGCGGCCGCTGCTCGCGCCAGGGCGATCCGGGCAGCTCGCAGTTCTTCATCTCGCTAGAGGACAACCTCATGCGCCTCTTCGGCTCGCAGAAGATTAGCGGCATCATGCTCCGCCTCGGCATGAAGGAGGGCGAGGTGATGGAGCACCGCTGGCTCAACAAGAGCGTAGAGACCGCCCAGCGGCGCGTCGAGCAGCAGCACTTCGCCATCCGCAAGCGCACGCTCGAGTTCGACGACGTGATGAACAAGCAGCGCTCTATCATCTACGAGTTGCGCGGCACCATCCTCACAGGCAAGCCCGATGACGTCCACGGCACCATCCTCGACGTGTTCAACGACCTCGTCCTCTCCCAGGCCGAGCGCTTCTTATCCGATCCGAAGGGCGCGGGGTTGGAGGACTTCCTCAACTGGCTCGGCGTCACCTTCCCCGTCACCGTAACGGAAGACGACCTCAAGCCCTTCCTCGGCGAGCCGGGCAAGGCCGGCGAGTTCGTGTACAACCTCGTCGCCGAGGCCTACGAGGCGAAGTGCGCCGCCGAGGATCCGCGCGTGCTGCCGTACATGGAGCGCGGCGTGTTCCTCAGCTGCATCGACCGCCAGTGGCAGGACTACCTGCGCGCGATGGACGACCTTCGCCACAGCGTGAACCTCCGCTCCTACGGCCAGCGCGACCCGCTGATCGAGTACAAGCGCGAGGCGTTCAACATGTTCGAGAACCTGATGACCACCATCAAGACAGAAGTGGCCAACACGGAGTTCCGCGCCACCACGGCCACGAACATGCGCCGCATGATCGCCGCCCAGCAGATGCGGACAAACGCAGGCGCGTTCGACGAGGAGCAGGCCGAGGACGCATCCGCCGTCCCGCAGGGCCGCGCTCCCGCGCAACCGGCCGCTCCCGCCCAGGGCAAGTCCGTGCAGGACGTCTTCGCGTCTATGATGAGCCAGGTGGCCGGCAGGCCTGTCCGCGCCGTCCGCAACCCGGCCGCGCCAGGCGCCGCCGCCACCCCGGCAGTAGGCCGCAACGACCCGTGCCCGTGCGGCAGCGGCAAGAAGTACAAGAAGTGCTGCGGACGCAACCTGGTCTAACAGGTAATAAAGTAAAACATTACTTTGCAGGCGTCACCGTGTCGCCAGGGGTCACCTTGTGCGTGCCGTCGGTCACGATGCGCTCGCCGGCCGAAAGGCCCGACTCGACGAACTGGAGGTCTCCAGAGAGGCGTCCGCGCACGATGCGGCGCTTCTCGGCCTTGCCGTCCTTCCCCACGACCCACACGCACGCCCCCTCGGAATCCTGCATCACGGCAGAAGGCGGCACTGCGCACTTCTTCACGCCGTCCTTGTGGCGGAGCGTCACGCCCACCGCCGCGTAGGGCTTGAGGAGGTAGTCGGCGTTGGGAAACGTGGCATACACGCGCACCGTGTCCGTCGCCTCGTCGGTGACGTTCTCCGTGTACTCGATCGTTCCCGTCTCGGCGTATGGAGTCCCGTTTGCAAGCGTCAGCGCCACCTCCCCCTTCTCGACGATCGTCCGTCCGTGCGCGCCGAACATCGTGAGGTAGTCCGCATTCGAAAGCGAGAAGCGCACGCGGATAGGCTGGAGCTGCACCACCGTGACGAGCGGAGTGGACGGCGATGCAGGATTTCCCCTCGTGAGGCGCGTGGTGCCGGTGCGCCCGTCAATTGGAGTGCGGATCTGGCATCGCTTCAGGTTGTACTCCGCCACCGCCAGCTCCGCCTCGGCGGCGGCGAGCGCGGCCGTGGCGATCTCGCGGTCGCTCTTTGCGCTGTCCACCGCATTCTGCGCAACCGCCTTGGTGGGCGCGAGCTTCGCGTGGCGCTCGTAGGCCACGTCCGTGAACTCCTTCTTCGCCTTGCACTCGGCAACCTTCGCCTGAGCGTTCTTGAGCGCGCTCGTGTACTTGATAGGCAGAAGCCTGTAGAGAACATCGTTCGCCTTCACTAGCGCGCCGTCCTTGAAGCAGACCTCGATGATGTCGCCGCTCACCTCCGGCGTCACGTCCACCCGCTGCACCGGCAGCACCTTGGCGGGAAAGGTCTTGGTCTGCGGATCGGGGGCCTGCGTCACCTCCGCCATAGGCAATATCACCGTCGCCGCACGCGCCGCGCATACGGCCCCGGCCGTCAGCGCACCCAAAATTCGCACGAGTTTCATTTCCATGGCATATCCCAAAGAACGGATCAGCAGACCTGTTCGGACGCCGCGGCCTGGCGAAGCGCCGTCAAGACGCCGCCAATCATGTCGCACAGGCTCTTGGACTCAAATCGGTCGATGTAGCGGTCCGTCAGGAACTTCCCGAGCGTCTCGATCGCATGGGCGAACTCGCCGTCGCGCTGATGTTCCTCCAGCCAGCGCTTTATGACCAACGCCTCGTCGGTATCGACGCGCGTATCCTGCAAGATGCCCTTCGTGAGCATCCAGAACTCGCTGCTCTCTTCTTTTCTCGTCATCATGGCTTGTTTCCTTTGCGCACATTCTACCATAATACCCTCACCCCGTCCAACCTCGCCGCGACTATGCTATAATGGAGGCATGATTTCGCAATTCTTCATAGACCGTCCGCGATTCGCGTTCGTGCTGGTCATCCTCATGTCCCTCTGCGGAGGCATCGCCCTATTCGATCTCCCCGTGGCCGAGTACCCAGAGCTCGCCCCCGCCACGATCCGAGTCTCCGCCTCCTACCCTGGCGCAAGCGCGCAGGTCGTCGCCGATTCCATCGCCATCCCCGTCGAGGACCAGATCAACGGCGTGGAGAACCTTCTATACTACTCGTCCTCCTGCGACAACAACGGCAGCTACTCCTGCTCCGTCACCTTCAAGAGCGGCGCCGACACCGACATGGCGCTCGTCAACCTCCAGAACGCCGTCAAGCGCGCCGAGCGCAAGCTCCCATCCACCGTCAAGCAGCAGGGCATCTCCGTCCAGAAGCGTAACTCGGACATGCTGGCTCTCTGGGCCTTCACCACGGACGGCACCAAGCAGTCCCTCCAGCAGCTCGGCGACTACGTGGAGAAGAACATAAAGGAGGCGGTCATGCGCCTCGACGGCGTCTCCGTCGCGGAAGTGATGGCCTCGCGCGAGTACGCGATGCGCATCTGGCTCGATCCTGTGCGCATGGCCTCTCTCAACCTCTCCATCACCGACGTCTCCTCCGCCATCGAGAAGCAGAACGTCCAGGCCGCCGCCGGCACGGTCGGCAGCGAGTACGCTAGCCGCTACCTCTCCTACAAGCTCAACGCCGAAGGCCGGCTGAAATCCGCCGACGAGTTCGCCGCCATCGTCGTCCGCAGCGACCCCGCCACCGGCGGGCAGGTGCTCCTCGGCGACGTCGCGCGCATCGAGCTCGGCTCGAAGAGCTATTCCGGCAAGTCGCTCATGAACGGCAAGGAGGCTATCGTCCTGTCCGTGTACAAGACGCCAGAGGCGAACGCCCTCGCCGTGGTCAAGCGCGTGAGGGCGGAGCTGGCGGAATGGGACAAGCGCCTCCCCGCAGGCGTGGCGATGGAGACAGTGCACGACGCGACCGCGTTCACGCTCGTCTTCATGAAGGCAATCGTCACCACCCTCTTCATGGCTCTCGGCCTCGTCGTGCTGATCACCTGGCTCTTCCTGCAGGACTGGCGCGCCACCATCGTCCCAGCCGCCGCCATTCCGGTATCGCTGCTCGCCACATTCATCTTCGTGTGGGCGTTCGGCTACACGATCAACATCCTCACGATGTTCGGCCTCATCCTCGTGATAGGCTCGCTCGTGGACGACGCCATCGTCGTGGTGGAGAACACCCAGACCCTAATGGCCACGGAAGGGCTTTCCGCGAAGGAGGCCGCAAAGAAGTCCATGCGCCAGATCACCAGCGCCGTCATCGCCACCACGCTCGTGACCGTCGCCTGCTACATACCGCTCGTATTCTACGGCGGCATGGTCGGCAAGATGTACATCCAGTTCGCGTTCACGATGTGCGTGGCCCTCTCGCTCTCCACGTGCGTGGCGCTCACCCTCTCCCCGGTCCTCTGCTCGCTGCTACTGCGCAAGCCCGGCAAGCCATCCCGCCTCTTCGCGCCCGTCAACATCGCGATCGACGGCTCCCGCAAGGTCTACCTCGCGGTCGCAGGCCTGCTCGTGCGGCGCGGCATCGTGACCGCCCTTCTCTTCGCCGCCACCTGCGTCGGCGTGTGGTTCGCCAAGGACATGGTGAAGGAGACGCTGCTGCCGGACGAGGACAAGGGCAACATCACCATCGACATCGAGCTCGCCCAGGGCGCGACCCTCAAGCGCACCAACCAGGTGCTGGAGGACATCCAGGCGCGCATCAAGGACATCCCCGGAATCGCCAGCATCATGCTCATGTCCGGTTCCGGCGCCATGTCCGGCTCCGGCGAGAACTGCGGCCAAGGCATGGTGGCGCTGGACCACTGGGACATGCGCCGCACGCCCGACAAGTCCATCAAGGCGATCATAGCCGAAATAATGCGCCGCACGGCGGACGTCCACGCCGCACGCATCCGCTGCTTCACGTCGCCCCCCATCATGGGACTCGGCCGCGTGGGCGGCGTAGGCTTCAACCTATGTTCGGACGCAGGCGCCACGAGCGCCGAACTTGCCGCAACCGCCGAGAAGTTCGCTCGTCAGGTCTCCGCCCTTCCAGAGGCGGCAACAGTGATGAACACGTTCCGTGCGGACACTCCGCAGCTCCGCTTGACCCTAGACCGCAGGAAGGCCGAGATTCTCGGTATCTCGCCCAGCGCCGTCTTCGCCATGCTCCAGAACAAGCTCGCGAGCGTGTACGTGAACGACTTCACGCTCGGCGGCAGCGCGTACGAGGTGATCGTCCAGTCCGCCGGCTCGTACCGCGCCTCGGTGGAGGATGTCTCCGATCTCCATGTGACGACGGCAAGCGGCGCGTCCGTGCCGCTCTCGGCCATCGCCAACATCACCTACGAGGTCGGCCCCAAGCAGGTGACGCGTTTCGACAAGATGCCGTCCGCCAGCCTCAACGCGCAGGCCGCACCCGGAGTCGCAGGGCTCACTCTCATAAATGCCATCGAGAAGCTTACGCCCCCCGAGGGATACCACATAGAGTGGAGCGAGATGAGCCGCCAGGAGAAGGAAAACGAGGGCCGCCTCGGATTCCTGATGGGCATGGCCGCGCTCTTCGCCTACCTCTTCCTGGTGGCCCAGTACGAGAGCTGGACCGTGCCGCTGTCCGTGATGTGCTCCATCATCTTCGCCCTCGGCGGCGCGTACGTGGGGCTGTGGGTCACCGGCACGCCGATGAGCATCTACGCTCAGCTCGGCATGGTGATGCTGATCGGCCTCTCGGCAAAGAACGCGATCCTCATGGTAGAGTTCGCAAAGCAGCAGCGCGATGCTGGCATCTCAGTGACGGACGCCGCGATGAAGGGCGCAGACCTCCGCTTCCGCGCCGTGCAGATGACGGCATGGAGCTTCCTCTGCGGCGTCTTGCCGCTCGTCCTCGCCTCGGGCGCGGGCGCGGGCTCGCAGAAGGCGATCGGCATCTCCACCTTCTCGGGAATGCTCGCAGCCACCTTCGTCGGCATCTGCTTCACCCCCGGCCTCTACGCCATCTTCCAGCGCCTCCGCGAACTGGTGAAGCGCCCGACAGCCTGAATCCACGGCGACTACTCGAACCACTCGGGGCCGATGATGCGGCCGCAGAGGTAGAACTTCATGTCGTTGTACCAGAGCACGCCCTTGCCGTCCAGGATGCAGTAGCTGGTGTAGAACGAATTTCCGCCCTGGCGCGGCGCGAAGAGCTTCGGCGCCTTGAACTTCACCGGTTGCTCGCCGTTGGGATCGAACTCGCCCGCGATCAGGTAGAGCGGGCCGCGGTGCTGGTAGGCGTTGCGCTTCGGCTCGTTGAAGTCGAACGTCTGGTGCACGAGCGCGAAGTACTTCCCGCTCGCGGCCTCGGGGCCCTTCCAGTCGTACATCGGGCACGGCGAGCGCGGATGCAGGTACGGCTTCCCCTCGGCGTCCTTCAGTATCTTCGGCGCGCTCCACGTGGCGCCGCCGTCGCGGCTCTGCACCCACACGGGCGAACCTACGGACGAGCGCATGATCGCGAAGAGGCGTCCGTCCGGCAGACGCACCGGCGCGGCCTCCTCGAGCGCAGGCTCGCTCGCGCGGAAGCCGCCCGCGTTCTCCAGGTCCTTGGCCGATAGCGCGTTGCGGTTCGTGCATAGGTACTTGATGCGTATGTCCTGCACGAGCGGGTTGTCGTCGATGTTCTCGAACTGCCAGAACTCGATCTTGCAGCCACCGCGCTCGTCGTACGGCGCCTTGCCGTGGCGCGAGCAGCCCACGAAGAACTTCCCGCCCTCGCCGAGGCGGAGCGGCCGCTGCCAGTTGCACCAGCTCGGCGGAATGTGGTCGTCGGCGGGATCGGCGTCCATGCGCTCCGTGAACGGCACGAGCTTGGGCGCGCTCCAGGTCTCGCCGTCGTCGTCGGAGAACGCGCCGAACATCATGCCGCAGTGCGGACCGCGGCTGGTGGTCTGCTGGTTCCAGAGGCAGTAGAGGCGGCCGCTCTTCGCGAGCATCGGCTGCTGCCAGCTCGCGAGCAGCGCGGGGTTCTTCTTGTTGGGCGATCCGGCGAGGACGACGGGGGCGGTCCAGGTCACGCCCTTGTCCACGCTCTTCGAGAACGCGATGTGCTGGTCAATGTCCGCCTCGCGCGACGCCTGCGTCCAGAAGGCGTAGAGGTGCTGGTTGGCCGGGTTGCAGATCACCTGGAAGTGGTCGTTGTACGTGTCGCCCGGCCTGGCGGGATCGCGCTTGTCCTTAGCGCGCGGCTGCTTGGGCACGAACACCACGTAGTCTGGCTTGTTCTTCAGGATGTCGCGCGGGGACTCCTTCTCGCTAGGCGTGCCCTTCAGGTAAGCGAGGATGCGGTCCTCCTTCTCCTTCATGGCCGGGTCGGGCATAGGCTGGCCCTTCGGGTCGAACCCGCAGACGATCGCCCACTTGCCGAGCTCGATCTTCTCGCCAGGCTCCATGTCCTTCCGCCAGATGTCGGCAGTGTCGCACCTGTTCTCGCCAAACGCCTGGAACGGGGGGATATCCAGCCGGGCGAACCCGAGCGCCGCGAGCGTCTTCCCCTGCGAGAGAAGCCCGCCGTGCTTCGCCGTTGGCGTCACAACGAACAGCTCGCCTTCCTTGACGACCTCCGCGGAGAACCCGCCGCCGATCGTGCGCAGGAAGAAAGTCTTGCCAGCGAGGTGCTTCGCGGCGGCCGCCGTCATCTGGAACGTGCGGTCGTCGAAGACGGTCACGCCCTCGCCGCATGTCGCCACCTCCGCGTCCGCCACGACCGAGAGCTGCGCCCCGCCCGCAAAAGCCATGGCGAGCGGCATCGCCGCGATCGCCGTCAAGAGTCCGTATGCCACACCGGCACGTCCGATTGTTGTGTTGCTCATAGCGGATGAGATTATACCAAAACCTCCCGCCGTCATGCCAGCGTCACTGCCGCCTTGCGCGAAGGGCGCGGGAAACGTCTGGGACCGCATCGAGCAGGCGGCGCGTGTAGTCGCTAGTCGGATGGGCGAACACGTCCTCCACCGGCCCGGCGTCCTCGAACACGCCGTGGTGCATCACGCACACGCGGTCGCACACGTTGCGCACCACCGCCAGGTCGTGCGCGATGAGGATCACCGCCAGGTTCAGGCTCCTGCGGAGATCCCGCAGCAGATTGAGGATGCGGGCCTGCACCGAGACGTCGAGCGCCGACACCGGCTCGTCCGCCACGAGCACCCGCGGTCCCGCCGCGAGCGCCCGCGCGAACGACACGCGCTGACACTGCCCGCCCGAAAGCTCGCGCGGATACTGGTCCAGCACCGCTTCCGAGAGGCCGACGATGCCCAGCAGGTCTTCTGGCCTCTGGCCGCCGCGAGCGCCGCCCGCCGTGAACTTCAGGACCTCATCCAGCGTCTGGCGGATCGTCATGCGCGGATTGAGCGAGCCTGCGGCGTCCTGGAATACCATCTGCACGTCCCGCCTGTAGGCGCGGCGCTCTGCGGCATCGAGCCGCGTGATGTCCTTTCCGCAAAACAGCGCCTCGCCGCCGGCGATGGGTTGAAGAAGCATCAGCGCCTTCGCGATCGTAGACTTCCCGCTGCCGGACTCTCCCACGATGCCGAGCGTCTCCCCTTCCGCAAGCGTGAAGTCGACGCCGCGCACGGCCTCCAGCGGCTTCGCGCCCGGACGCCGGTAGACGATGCGCAGCCCGCGCACGTCGAAGAGAGGCGTCGTCTGGTCTACCATTTCATCGACTCCAGTCCCTTGATCGTCGCATCCCACTCCTTGCGTCCGTCAGACGCGCCGCCGACGGACAGGAACCAAATCAAGCCCTTCGGCTCGTACGAGGTTCCGGGCGCGAGAACCAGATTCTCCCCTGGCGAGAACATCGCGTCAGGATGCTGGTTCTTTCCTTCGCCGGACGTGAAGTAGCGGAACATCGACACCGTCGGTGCGAACGAGGCGCCGCCTAGATACGCGCCGTCCTTGCGGAACCAGGCGTCGGCCTCCGTCGCCTTCCAGAGGTTTGGCACCTTCCTCTGCGCGCTTTCTGTGTCCTTCTCGCGGAAGTAGTCGACGTACTGGCGGAAGTAGAACGCATGGACGCCGATCGGCCCGGGACCGAGGTTGACGGCCTTCACGAGATCGCACACGAACCACGGCTTGCCCGCGACCGGCGTCACCGCGCACGTGAGCGTGAACCTCGCTCCGCGCACGCCGCCCTCGGCCACGACGACGAGCGCGCCATCGCGCCACTCGGCCGCCGTAATCTTGCCGACATTCTGCCAGCTCAAGCTACCGCTCGTCTTGTCGCAGAGCATCAGCGTGAACCGCCCCAGGTCCTTGCCGTTCACGATCACCTTGTCGAAGACGTTCCCGCCGCCCACGCGGCCTTCCAGGGCGAGTCCCGCGCTCTTCACGACGTAGCGGTCGCCTTCGCGCAAGCACACGGCGTCCTTCGTGGCGCCGAGCTTCGCGACGGCCTGGGCGGCGGTCGGGCCGGCGGCGGGTACCGCCTCGCGCGCGGGCGGCACGGCGGCGACGCGCCACTTGCCGATGTCCTTGTGCAGGCGCGTGAACATGGAGGTGATCTCCGGGTAGGCGTCGCCGTTGAGGTTGATGAGGCCGTAGTTGGAGTCCTCGGGGAAGGCGTCGCTGATGCCCTCGGCCGGCTCGTCCACCCACATGAAGTAGTCGTAGCCCAGGAGTCCAGGCGAGGCGAGCATGGTCTTGGCGAAGAGCTCGGTGGCGGCGGTGCGCTCCCTCTGCGTGCGGAAGCGCTGGCCTGCGCCGGCGGTGCACGGGAGGCCGCTGTCGAGCGCCGGGAAGCTCCACTCGGTGATGAGCATCGGCTTCTTCACGATGGCGAGGCGCTCCGCGAATGCGTCCGCCACAAGCGGCGCATTCGCGCCGCGATGGACGAACACCGCGTTGCGGTCGAGATCAGCCCACGGGTAGATGTTGAACGTCACGAGGTCGCAGTACTTGCCGGATATTTCCCACACGGCGTCGTGCGCGCCGCCGATTCCCGCGAACCGCGCGCCCATCACGAGATGGTTAGGATCGTAGCGGCGGATGGCCGCCGAAGCGACGCCGAAGTAGCGCTCTGCCGCGAGGCGCAGGAAATCGAGCTTCACCTCCGGCGATGCGTCCCCCTTCACGCCGCGCTTTGCGAGGAACTCCGCCTGCGCCTTCCGCGCGGGATGGTCTGCCGGCAGCTTGGAGACGGCGTCGAACAGCCCGGTGTCGCGCGCGCCACGCCCCCACCAAGCAAGCTCGTTGTCGATGAAGTAGCCGAAGAGCCACGGATCGTCCTTGTTGGGCGCGCAGCGCTTTCGCGCAACATGGTCGCACCAGGCCTCGAAGTCGGGATGGAACACGTTCGGGAACGCGGAGCATGGACGGTGCTCGTTCGGGCAGATGTAGTATTCCTCCGGCATGCCCTCCCAGCAAAGGCCGTCGCCCATCGAGAGGAAGATCGTGTGGACGAGCCCGCGCCGCTGCAGCTTCTCGTCGCAGCCCGCGCCGAGCAGGTTGAAGCCCCACGCCTTCAGGCGCGAGAGCGTGTCCGCCTCCCAGTCCGCCTTGTTCGGGAACTTCTTCTTGTTGACCTCGAGGTGCACGCTCCGATGCGTGCGCTGGCTCCAGTGCCCCTGGTAGCGCACGTGGTCCACGCCCAGCAGCACGATGCCGCGCCCGAGCGGATCGATCGTCCACCAGCGGCCGTCATCCTTCTTCACCACGCGGAAGAAGCCTGTCGCCTTGTCCGTGATCCCCTTCACGAAGCTGTCGGATGCGTAGGGAGGAAATACCTTCTTCGCGACCACCTGCGGACGCGGCTCGGAGCATGCGACGTCGATTTTCGAGAATACGCCCTTGAACCCGCCGTTCACGTGCAGGCCAGGACGGCCGCATGTGACAGCGGTCGCGCAGGAGCGCGACCCTCCCGATGCGGTCGCAACAAGTTGCAACCCTCCCGAGGGGAACGCGAACCGGCAGACGAAGATCGTCTTGCCAGAGGCGTCCTTGACTTCGCCGCGGATTCCAGACGGATCGCTCGCGAGAGTGAGACCATACGTCTCGCCGTAGCGCCATGATCCTGACTGGCGGAACTCGGTCCGCTTCAGCTTGTCGATGCTCTGCGAGAGCCATTCTCCGTCCTTCATCTCGCACAGCTCGAAGAAATGTCCTCCCGGATTCCACTTGTCGTCTGGCGGCGCCTGCACAAGCGAGAGGTGCCAGTAGTTGCGGCTGTCGTCCACCAGCGCCACGCCTATCGTGGCCCAACCGTTCGTGCCGCTCGACTCGGGCCGTACCAGCGCGGAGACCGTCACCTTGGCGGAACGTTCGGCCTTGAGCGCCACCAGGTCGCCAAGTCCCTTGGCGCGCATGCTCCCGACCTTGGCGTCGAACGTCCATGCGATCGGGTTCAGCTCCCACAAGGAGACGGAACAGTCAACGGGATTGGCGACAGCCGCCATGACGGCAGCCAACAGCGAGATAAGAATGCTTTTTTTCATGCGGCTAGTATACCATACACCCTGCCGCACGGTCTACAGGCGTCGCACGCTACTTCGGAGGCATCTCATTCAAGACCAAACCGCTTTTCGAGGCGGCGGCGCGCGGCGCTGCGCTTGGCACGGCTGGCATGCGGCCATGAGAGGCAGTGGACCAGCAGCCGCAACCACTTTGTTCGGCGACGGTACGCGTTGGCGGCAGGGCTACGTATAAGCTTGAAGTCGTCGTCCGACCTGACCGCAAGAAGCCGCACGTCTCCATCGTGAAAGACTGAGCGCAGTCTCGATTCGGCGGCTAGGCGGACGTCTTCGGGGAGCGGACGGTACGGATCGCACCAGACGAAGAGCGTCCGCCCCGACTTGCGGACGTTTTCGTACAGCCTGTCAATGCGGCGAGCGTACTTGGCTCTAACCTGCTCGTACGCCTCGTCAAATGGAAGCGCCTCGCGAAAATCGTGGAAGAACCTGAGTCCCGTCGCGGCGTCCTCGTAGTGGTCGTTGCCCTTTCCCGGCGCGTCTGGCCCCTTCTCCAGCTTTCGCATGTTCCCCTTCTTGAGGAAACCGGCGAAATGCGTCTCAAGGAGCCTGATCCGAGTCTCGAACGGGGCGGTAGTGAGCCAGTCGAGCGGGGACGAGCAAGACCTGAGACCTAGTTTCCTCAGCATGGTCGCACAGTGGCAATCGTAGCCGATGCTCGCCACGAAGTCGTAGCTTTGCGACAGCAATCTATCCGCAACACTTTCCATTTGCAAGCTCTATGCCCCAAATCACCTAACGATCACCATCGTGCCGGGCGTTCCGAACACGACGCCGAGCGTCACGCTGCCGGCGTTGTCGCCCGTGTTCACGCGTGTGCCCCAGCCGGCCACGGGAGACTCCTCCGCGTGCGCCGTCCGCGCACCCAACCATGTCATGGCCGCCACGGCCATTCCACACGCAACGATTCTGAATGTTTTCATGATCTCGTCCTTCTATTATCACATGTTTGGGTTTAAGAGTATATCAAAACTCCGCCCGTTTGTGTAAAACGGGCGCATCTGCGTAATTCACCGTCGAGCCTTCTGATGATTGGAAACAACTATTTGAAACAACT